>DATBED010000067.1:0-11654 GCA_036276195.1 Saccharimonadales bacterium (SeqCode)
ACCCGATCCTCTCGGGTAAAGTGGTGGTGAGCCATATGGATCACTCCTTCCGTATTAGTTAGTGTTGCAACCAACAGGATACGGAGAAGCCATATGGCTCCACAAGTTATTTTGGAATCGCGTTTTGAGTGTTAATTCAGCACGTTAACCTTGACCATTATCAATTAATATGATAGGATAAAAATATGAGTCAGAAGCCCCAGTTACGTTTAATAGAAGGCGGTCGCTCTAAAGAGGGAAGTAGTAATGCGCGCCGCGTCGGTTTAGGGTCTATAGCTACCGCGGGAGTCGCAAGTCTCACCTTGGCATTACTTAGTCATGGGCCAAGCTCATCTGTTTCTGCAGAAAGTGCTGCGCACCCTCTTCCGGTAGCTGCTTTGAAAGCTGATAGGCAAGTTCCTGTTACTGCTAGGGTGGGTGACGGAGAAGATGATTTAATAGCCGCTGTGGAACCTGAAGTATTGACAGCAAACCCTTCCTTAAAAGCTGAAGTAGAAGGTTATATTGACGAACAAGCCAACGGAAACTTTATACAAGTAGGACAAACTCTGAATGTCCCAGTTGTAACTGCTCGTCAACTTAACGAAGCTAATCATAAACCCTAGCGTTTAGGCTAAGATGTAGGGCGCTATATGTTGTGTGTTGGTGCATAACTTCTTAAAAACTGTGGAAAAGTGGTGTGCGAAACACCACTTTTTTGGTGTTTGTCTATTGCAGGGGGTTAGAGTGGGTAGTACACTCATGGCAGTGGGTAGAAATGGAACGGCCAAATAGCGTGACATTTCGAAAAATAAAAAACCACTAGCAGCTTAAAGGATACCAATGGCCGCGGTAGACTACTTCGAACGCAAGCTGGACGACAAGCGGCGGTTAACCATACCTCCCGAGCTTCGAGCCAAGTTTGCCAGCGGGGTAGTTGTGACTCGTGGGTTCGGTAAGTACCTGCATCTTTACCCAAAGGATGTCTGGGAAAACTTAGTCGAACCGCGGTTGGCCGGCGATATCCTCGACGAGCGCATCGCCGATCTAAACATCCAATTCAGGATGGGCAAGGTCGAGATGCTGCCCGACGATAAACAGGGGCGCGTCACCCTCGAGCAACACCTGCTCGATTACGCCGGAATCGTGCGTGAAGTGATTGCGGTAGGCGTCGGCCAATATTGGCGCCTGATGGCCCCCGAAAAGTAAGCGCCGCACCTTAACAATTAGGGCCGGAATAAGAACGCGAGTTCACCTATCTGGCAGTCAACAAGTGGAGTCGATAGTAAACCACTCAAAAAAAGTGCTTCGTACATTTCAAAAACACCTCCCAAAACTCCACCTCACACATAAGTCTCTCAAACTTGATTTGGCAAATTGTATTCGTACGACGAGCTGAATCACCCAAAACAAAAACTACAGAAAAACAAAAAGTTGACTGCTAGGTAGGTGACCTTGTAACAAAAGCAAGACAAGATGCACCAAAACAAACACCAAAATAAAAACAAACAGCACGAGCCGGTATTACTCAAAGCAGTATTGCAGTACCTCGATCCGTCAGCAGGAGAATCATATCTCGACTTGACGGCCGGATACGGCGGACATGCCAGGGCAATAACGGAGCGGGTTGGAAGCCTCACAAACGTCACCCTGGTTGACCGTGATTTAAACGCGGCCCAGGTACTCCGGGAAGAATTGCCGGACGCCGACATTCGGCAGCAGGACTTTTTGGCTGCCAGCCGGGAGCTAGTCGCCGAGGGGCGGCAGTTTGATCTTATTTTGGCCGATTTGGGTGTATCGTCACCGCACCTTAACGAAGGCAAGCGCGGTTTTGCCATAGTCCATTCCGGTCCGCTGGATATGCGGATGGACCAGTCGCAAGCGCTAACGGCCGCCAACATAGTTAATAGCTATGGCGAGGCGGAACTGGCGGACTTGTTGCGGCGCTATGGCGAAGAACCGAAAGCAGCCCAGATTGCACGCAGAATCGTGCAAGCCAGGCCGCTGCTTACCACCGATGAGCTGGCCGCTGTAGCGGCTCGGGCTTGGCCCGGGCACTCCAAAGTTCATCCGGCGACGCGGACGTTCCAAGCGATCCGCATTGCCGTAAACGATGAGCTGCGCCAGTTGCAAGAGGCTCTACCGCTGTGGATTGAGTTGCTCAATCCGGGTGGGCGCCTGGCTGTCATCAGCTTCCATAGTCTGGAAGACCGATTGGTCAAACTGGCTTTGGCCGAAGCTTCTGGCAATCTTTACGACGCCGAGCTTCGCTTGCTGACCAAAAGTCCGGTCATCGCCGGCCCCGACGAAATAGTTCACAATCCGCGAGCCCGTAGCGCTAAGCTGCGAGCCGCCGTGAAAATAAAAAAGAAAGGGAACTAGCATGCCTATACAGGTAAAAGGTAGCTCCCGAGCCTACAAGATCTACGTTAAAGTGGTCTAGTAGTGTAGCTCCAGCCCCGGTCTGCCGGGGTTGGGGCGCCAAACAAACATAAATATAAAAATATATGACATATTCAAGCTCACTAGCCATGAACCGTTCGCGCTTCCAGGGTCGGAATAAGAACCTGGTGGCTACGCCTGCTCAGGTCCGGGCGCTAGGCCCAGTTAGCAACACCATTGTGTTGATCGTACTGGCCTGCTTGCTCGGCTTGCTCTATCTGGCACAGGTGACCAAGACGAACGCTTATGGCTATCAGATCAATGCTTTGCAGCAGATGCAGTCTTCGCTGAAAAGCCAGCACGACGACCTGGAAGTGGCTTCGGCTCGTTTGCAGTCGCTGGCTCGGGTACAGGGCAGCGCTGTGGCCAAAAACCTGGTCGCTACCGCCCCTTCAGCCACCGTCAAGAACTAGCTTTCTGCTGACTTTTTCAGCTCGACCAGAAATTTCTGCCGGTCGAGCCGCGCCATTTCGTATCATGGCTGCTTTATGACTTCGCCGGCGCGTTAGTTTTGTTGTATCAGATGCATCAGTTTCTGGGTTCTTCATAGCTTCTGCCTTACCACCTTTAAACGTGTATACAAATAAGGATTGTCACCTCTAGAGACTGTATATACATTTAACATGTAGCCGCAAGGGGCGAAGGAAAAGGCCACAAATTGGGCGAGAGAAGGCTAAATAATAGGAAAGTTTAACATACGCACCCCTTAAGCGTAATCGACATCGTAAGCCCGAAGTTATATAATAGGAGCGGATGGTTCCAAACAAAAACGAAGTTAGCCAAGCGATTAAGCGCGTCCGATTATGGTACGGCTTGCTGTTGCTGGTGCTGATGGTTTTTGGCGTGCGTCTATTCTATATTCAGGTGATCCGCTACGACCATTATCATGCCGCAGCGCTAAGCGATCAGCTTAAGCAGTATCAAATTCCGGCGACTCGCGGCATTATCGAGGCACATGATGGCGGTAACGTGCTGCCGATTGTGCTTAACCAGCAGCTCTACACCCTATACGCCGACCCGGTTTATATTAAAAATGCCAGTCAAGATGCGGCTAAACTCCAAAAAATCATCGGCGGCGATGCCAGCCAATATGCCCAGCTGATGCAGACTAAAAACAGCCGCTACGCTGTGCTTGGTAAGAAGTTAGCCGGCGACCAGGCCAACCAAATCGCAGCTTTGAAGCTGCCAGGCATTGGCACCCAGGCACAGGATTACCGAACCTATCCGCAAGGCTCACTGGCTTCGCAAGTGCTAGGTTTCGTGAATAACGATGGCACGGGCGAGTATGGCATTGAGCAGGCATTAAATAAGCAGCTGAGTGGCAAGCCGGGGCAGGTCAAAGCCGTAACGGATGCCAGCGGCGTGCCGCTGGCTGCTAGTAAAGATAACGTCGAAACGGCTCCCCAGAACGGCAATAATGTGGTGACGACCATCGATTTACCAATGCAGGCCCGCATGGAGCAAATTCTGCAGCAGGAGTACCAAAAAACTAAGTCGCAAGGCTTGAGCGCTATCATTATGGACCCCAATACCGGCCAAATTAAGGCCATGGCCAATTACCCGACTTATGATCCGAGCAATTATCAAGATGTCAGTGACCCCAGTCTGTTCCAAAACGCGGCCGTCACTAATGCAATTGAGCCGGGTTCCACCATGAAAGTCATGACGGTTGCGGCGTCGCTCGACCAAGGCATAATTACGCCCAATACTACCTTTTATGATCCGGCTCACTGGCTGGTCGACGGTTTTGACATTACCGACATCGAAGAAGACGGCGGTCCGCGAGTGCAGAGCATAGGCAGCTTGCTTAACCTGTCGCTTAACACTGGCGCTACTTGGTTGCTGATGCAAATGGGCGGCGGCCAAATCAACGACAAGGCCCGCAATACCTGGTACAACTATATGACCAACCACTTCCGTCTGGGGCAGGCGACTGGTGTAGAGCAGGGCTACGAGCCAAACGGCCTGGTACCGTCACCGCAAGATAATGGAGCCGGCATCAATTTGACGTATGCCAACACCGCTTTTGGCCAAGCAGTACAAATTACGGCCCTGCAGATGGCGGCGGCTGATTCAGCCGTACTTAACGGCGGCACTTACTACCAGCCGACATTAGTCGACCAGCTGGTCGATTCTAGCGGCCACGCCATGCCTAATAAGCCGAAAGTCCTAAAAGCCCATGTAGTGGCGCCCAAGGTTAGCCAAGAAATGTTGCCGCTAATGCAATACGTGGTCGAGCAACATCTCCAAGAAGGCTTTGGCTATCTTAATTTTGACCAATCCAACTACACCGTAGGAGGCAAGACTGGCACAGCCCAGGTAGCCAAGCCCGGTGGCGGCTACTACGATAATAAGTTCAATGGCACTTACGTGGGCTTTGTTGGCGGTAACAAGCCGCAGTACGTCATCGTGGTCTTCAATATTTTACCCAATGTGGCGGGGTACGCCGGCTCTTATGGCGGCCAACCGGTGTTTGCCGACCTGGCACACATGTTGATCGACAATTCCTACGTAACCCCTAAATCGCAGTAGATTTTTAGTAAAAATGATATAATAAAAAACAAAAACCTCACCCATGAACACTTTACACCTTGCCATCTCGACACATAATCTGATCCGTATCCTAAGTTTAGGCTTTTTAGGATTTGCCCTCAGCATGCTGGTTACGCCGCTGTATACCACGGTGGCTTATAAACGTGAGTGGTGGAAGCGGCAGCGCACCGAAGCCTGGTCGGGCGGCCAAGCAACTGTTTATGCCAAACTGCACGCTGCTAAACACAAGCGTAATATACCGACCATGGCCGGCCTAATTTTTGTGATCTCGATTGCCTTAGTTACGTTGCTATTCAATCTGTCGCGTGGTCAGACCTGGCTGCCGCTAGCCGGTCTAGTGGCCGCCGCCGCCATCGGTCTAGTTGATGACGCCATGAATATCCGTAGCACCGGTGGCGTAGCCGGAATGCCGGCCCGCACCAAGTTCTCGTTATACAGCTTGCTGGTATTGGCCGCCGGCTGGTGGTTTTACGCCAAGCTGGGTGTTCATTCGGTTTATTTGCCCTGGCTGCACCAATGGCATATCGGCGTGCTGGTGATAGCTTTGTTCTGGTTAGTGGTCATCGCCACGGCCATGTCGGTTAACATTACCGACGGGCTGGATGGGCTGGCCGGCGGCTTGCTAACTTCCTCGTTCACCGCCTATGCCATTATTGCGGCCGTAGAGCACAAATTCGCCTTGGCCGGCTTCTGTTTAACAGTGGTTGGCACGTTGTTAAGTTACACCTGGTTTAACATCTACCCGGCGCGCTTTTTTATGGGGGACACCGGCTCCTTTGCTCTGGGAACGGCACTCGGTATTATTGCTTTGCAGACCGACACGGTTTACGTGTTGCCGATCATCGGCTTAGTCTATGTGATCGAAACCGGCTCGGTCATAGTTAACCGCACCTCCAAGAAGTTACGTCATGGCAAAAAAGTCTTCTTATCGTCGCCGATCCACCACCACTTTGAGGCTATCGGCTGGCCGGAAACCAAAGTGACGATGCGCTTTTGGATCCTCGGCCAGGTGGCCGGCGTGTTGGGGTTGATCGTCTTCTTAACGAGCAGACAGATGTAATGCCATGCGGCCAATTTACAGGAATTCTTCACCACAGGGGCGCAAACCACCGCGCTTTACCGAGCTAAACCTAGGCCGCAAACACCGGCCGGATTACTGGCTGTTAGTGTGGTGCGCCGCGCTGCTAGTCATTGGGTTAATGGTAGTCTATGCTATCAGTCCGGCTTTGGCGGCCTCGCACAGCGTTGGCAATAGCTACTACGTTAATAAGCAGCTGATTGCCATTGGGCTTAGCCTGGTGGCTTTTACGATGACCGCCCGGGTGCCACTAAAGTGGTGGCGCCAAGCCTATAAACCGCTACTAGTGGTGGCTGGATTAGCGACGCTTTTGGCGATGGTGCTGCCAGTTAACCCGGCTTATCCGGCCCATCGCTGGGTACGCTTGGGCGGTTTTTCGTTTCAATCGGTTGAATTGGTTAAATTTGCGGTAATGCTGTGGCTGGCCGGTTTCTTAGCAGAGCGACTTCGCCAGGGAACCATAACCGATATGAACGCCACCCTGAAACCGCTAATAATAGCCCTGATTGGTATTGGCGTGGTAGTGGCCGGGGTGCAGAGCGATCTCGGCTCTACCGGTGTAATTGTGGCCATGATGGGCACTATGGCCTTTGTGGCCGGACTGCCGTTGGGCCGCATTATGGCGATTGGCGGCATCGTCTGCATTGGCTTAATTTTGGCTATTTCGGCTTCGCCTTACCGGCGGGCTCGCCTTGAAACCTACTTGCACCCTGCAGCGAATTGTCAGAGTACCGGTTACCAAGCTTGTCAGGCGCTGATCGCTGTTGGTTCTGGCGGCATGGTCGGCTTGGGGTTGGGCTCCAGTGTGCAGGCTTACGGTTACCAGCCTGAGGCAGCTAACGACTCCATCTTTGCTATTTATGCCGAGCAGTTCGGCTTTGTCGGTAGTATTGTGCTGCTGGGGGTATTCGTGGCCTTCTTCTCGCGTTTTAAGATGGTGGCCGAGCGTTTGGGCGACGATTACAGCCGGATGGTGGTAGTAGGAGTGCTCGCCTGGTTGAGTACCCAGGCATTGATCAATATCGGCGCCATGCTCGGCCTGTTGCCGCTGAAGGGCATAACGCTGCCGTTTATCAGTTATGGCGGCACCAGCGTAGTCTTTGCCGCCGCGGCTGTTGGACTAGTCTTTCAGGCTTCGCAATATGCCGCTTACGTGACACCACGAGTGGCTGCCAAGGCTGCGGAATCAAACCTGGCTGGCCGCAGTTTTAGCGAGAGGCGCTTACGGAGGGCTGAGTATTCGTGAGCCACAGCCAACCGACCATTGTGTTAACAGGCGGCGGCTCGGGCGGCCATATCACGCCACTGCTGGCCGTGGCAACCGAATTGAAGCGCCTTAAACCCGAGGCGCGGCTAATTTACATCGGTCAAAAGGGCGACAACTTGGCAGACATTCCGGCCCACGATCCGCACATCGACGAAGTTTACTTGGTCCGGGCAGGCAAGTTTCGCCGCTTCCATGGTGAGGGGTTGAAGCAAGTGCTCGACTTGCCGACGCTTCTTAAGAATGTCCGCGATTCTGGCTACGTGCTGGCCGGCCTTTACCAAAGCTATAGGCTGCTGAAGCGGCTCTGTCCGGACGTTATTTTTATCAAAGGTGGTTATATCGGCGTGCCGGTCGGGCTAGCGGCTGCACGGCTGCACCTAAACTATATCACTCACGATTCCGATGCTTTGCCGGGCCTGGCCAATCGGATTATCGCCCGTTGGGCCAGCCTACATGCCGTGGCGTTACCAGAAGAGGTTTACCATTATCCGGCCGCTAAAACCGTGACCACCGGCATTCCACTGCAAGCTGGCTTCGTACCGGTTACCGATAAGCTCAAGGCTCAATATCGCCAGGAAATCAAGCTACCAGCCAAGGCCAAACTGCTGTTTGCCATTGGCGGTGGGCTAGGGGCGCAGCGGGTAAACATTGCCTTTGCCGAAGCCCTGCCGCACCTTTTGGAGGAGGTTGACGATTTACATGTGATCCAGAGTGTGGGACGGGCTAATGAAGCTCAGATCAAACAATTCTATGAAGAGAATCTTACAACGAATCAACAGGGGAGGGTGAGTGTCTTTGGCTACATCGACGACGTTTTTCGTTATAGCGGTGCGGCCGATATTATAGTCACCAGGGCAGGGGCGACCAATCTGGCCGAATTCGCCCTGCAGGGTAAGGCCTGCATTGTGGTGCCTAACCCGTTCCTTACTGGCGGCCATCAACTCAAAAATGCCGAATACTTGGCCGCCAAACAAGCGGCAGTGATCCTTGACGAAAATGATCTGCTGGAAGACCCCAACCGTCTAGCTAAACATGTCAGCGATCTGCTTAAGCAGCCAGCCAAACGCCAAGCTCTGGCTAAAAGTCTGGCCGAATTCGCCCAACCCCAAGCTACTAGTAAATTGGCCCAATTAATACTGGAACAGATCCCCACCCAATGAGATTACGCAGACGCCAAGCCCAAACCGGACGGCAAAGGATCATTAATGAGCAGCCGGCCCAAACACCGACCACCTTTTCTTACGCCAATAGCCCTAGGCAGCCCGGTGCAAAGTCAGCCGAAAGTCGTACTCCACCACAGGGGCGCCTTTGGCTAAAGCGGCTTGGGCTGCTGGTTTTCTTGGTGGCCATGACTGCCTTGGCTGTCAATACAATCAGTTTAACGCCCTCTGCCAAGGTGGTATCGCTGGCGACAGGCGATAGCCAATCTTTCCTAAGGCCAGACAGCTATTATGAGCCAATCATTAACAAGTTGTTGGCAAGTTCCATCTGGAACCGCAACAAAATTACCCTCAACACCGACCAAATTAACCATCAGTTGTTGAGCCGGTTTCCCGAAATAAGCAGTGCTAGTGTAACTGTGCCATTAGCTGGCCATCAGCCGACTGTTTACATACAGCCGGCGCAGCCAGTGCTAATATTGGCCGCCAGCAATGGCTCGTTTGTGGTAGATGCTTCAGGCAGAGCCCTTTTAAACGCTGCCAGCGCCGCCCAACCCTTTAAGGGTCTGCCGACTTTGACCGATCAAAGCAGTTTAAATGTAAGCCTAGACCATCAGGCTTTGCCGGCCGATAACGTAAAGTTTATACGAGTGGTACTGGCGGAACTGGCAGCCAAACAGTATCAAGTGGCTTCCATGGTACTACCCCCGGCCAGCAGCGAGCTGGATGTTTACCCGGCAGGGCAGCCCTACTTTATAAAGTTTAATTTGCAGAATAATGACGCCCGGCAGCAAGCCGGGACCTTTTTGGCGTTGGCCGTTAGCCTGAAGCAGCAGAACATCACACCGACCCAGTACATTGATGTACGCGTAGACGGCCGAGCATATTATAAGTAACCCCCACTATTACCCCGCCTGTTCGTAAAATGTTCAACACCCGTGCTAAGTCAGAGACCTAGAAAAAACTATATAAACATACTTAGTAAGGCAAAAGTCAAATTTTTTTATATTTGAGCAGGAAAGGCAGGGGACCAATTAATTTGTAACATACTGCTAAAAAGCGGTATTTTCACGGTATTCCTGTGGAAAAGTCAAATAGTGCCATAAATCACAACCAGACACTAGGGCTTAATCGTAAGTGGTATGACGCAACAGAACCAAAGTCTAAAGCAGTGGTTAAATAACGAGTAGCATCAGCCAAAACGTAAGTGAACCCATGAACTTATGGAACAGTCCCCTGCAGCAGGGGTATCAGCAATCATCTATAAAACTAAATGCCACGTCGCAAAATATACATTGTACGACGTCATGTCTATGACGCGATTGAGTGCTCTTGCCCAACCACTCCACCAAAATATTTCTGCCCCACGTTTTTTACGCCAAGCTTTTTGCTAAACCCTGGCTACCTGCCCGACCTTAGACATAGCAAAGCTAGACTTGCTCTTCACCCATAATACTGCCCACCATCCACTGTTCGCAAAATGTTTACTAATCAATATACTAAATTGTTGCTGTAGGATGTCTCTATTAGTAACATTGCCTATATTGATGGCCAAAACCTGCACCTGGGTACAACTAAAGTTGAGCCAAGCTGGTCGGTAGATCATCTTGTGCGCTTTCGTATTTACCTTAATCAGAAATATAACGTTGAGCGAGCCTATTACTATCTTGGTTACTGCAAGAGGGCTCAAACTTTGAAAAACTTTACGAAACAATCCAGTCTGCCGGCTTTATCTTAGTTTTTCGTGAGCATAACAGCGCTATGCTCGGTAAAAAGAAGGGTAATGTAGACGCTGATATTATCTTTTCAATTATGAAACGCCTGTACACCAAAGATGAGTTTGATAAGATTGTGCTAGTTTCGGGCGACGGCGAATACAAGATGTTGGTAGACTTTCTGATTGAAGAGGGCAGATTTGAAAAGATACTCTTCCCTAACCGCCGCTACCGTTCATCACTTTACAAGTCATTATCGCACACATATTTTTCTTCCCTTGATGACCCAGACATCAAGCAAAAGATCGAGAATAAAAAAGAGAAGGGAGCCTTAGGTAATTAGCCGTTCGGGGCTCTTCTCGTCTTAATGCTTATAGTATAACGCCTCCCTTCACCGGCGTCAAGCTTGACCATTACGTAACTGATTTAATAGCGGTATTAAAGTTGGGTTAATGTGGCTCAAAATAGCTGAAGACTGTCTTGTATTGTCGTAGACCTTATCTAAAAGTATGCTGCATAGTTGTTGGGGCACATTATTACGAGTGCTGTATGCGTAATCAACTTCTCTAGCAAGTGTTTGGCTAATGGCTACTTGATATATGCCAATCTGATTGGCTAGTGCCGGTTGGTTTATGTTGATACTTAGAAGCTTATGCATGAAAAAGATTAATTGGCTTACACGTACCGCGATAAACTTTTCACTAGGCCTCTCACTTTCTGGCAGGCCAACTATTCGAAGTAAATCTTCTTCAATAGTCCTAACTCTATCTTCTACATCAATCTCTTCAGGTTTTGCCTTTTTTAGGGGGATATCATTATTAGTCTGTGCGTCGACATTTAACCGTTTTGATTTTCTTTGCGGCGTCGGTGGTTTTACAAGGCGCTGGGCCACATCTTCAGGTATGCTGGTAGTTCCCTGTATTACCTCGCGAATGTCAGGAATAGTTTTTAGTTTTTCATAGGCACGTTTAAGTATAAAATCTACCCCTTGTCGAGTTATTCCTAGTTCTCTGGCTATCTGCTCTCCGTTTTTTGGCTCACTTTCGAGACCAATTTTAAGTGCAACAACCCTTGCTTCACGCTCTTTTAATAAACCCAGAGCATTCGTAATACCATAGTGAGGCAGCTCGCGTTCTACTACTGAGTGAGGGTCATTCGGTTCATCGGGAGCAATGTCATTGTCTTCGTTCCCACTAAAAACATCCTCAAAGGGTAAATGCTTTTTTCTGTGTTGTCTATAAGTGCGTATTGCTTCAACTGTAAAAGTAAAGCTACGAAATTGCAATAAATCTTCCGGTTCAACGACTACCCCCAGTTTCATGGAAAGCCCCTCAATTGTATCTCTAACTGCATAATAATCCTGTACCCAGAGAGGTACACAAACGAGCTCTCCTTGGTCGGCAGTGCGTTTAGCCTCCCCGCCATTAACTTGTTGCTCACCATTAGATCTTTGCCTTCCT
>DATBED010000068.1:0-1536 GCA_036276195.1 Saccharimonadales bacterium (SeqCode)
TTGATAATTTTTCTGGTGACCGCCGCGGCTGCTGTGACCATCTTGTGGAGCGGTGTTAGAAGCGGTTTAATCTCGCTCGGCCGCAATCCGCTGAGCCGCCATACGATACTTAGCGGCATGTATAAGGTGATTTTTACCGGTCTGGGAATTTTTATCTTGGGCTTGGCTGGGGTATATTTATTACTGAAAGTATAGGCAAAATATAAATTATGAACACGGGTGGGCTGGTACTAATCGTCGGATCGCTGTTAGCCGCTGGAGCGGCTTTTATCTGGCTGGCTGTCAGGCTGGAAAACGGGCCTAAAAAACCACGAGGTAAAAAACAGGTCGCCCAGATAACCGAAGCGGCTAATGCCGATGTCGAGCATATTTTTAATGAAGATTTCCGCGAGGAACTGCGCAACCGCGGCCGTTTGCACTTTGAGAAAATCATCGGCGAAAACGCCATGTTTCTGCAGCAGGACTTACGCCAAACCACCACCCAGCTCAACGACTACATGCGGGCCGAAATTACCCGCACCCTGCAGGAAGAGTTTAAAAAATACGAGCAGTCCATCGTTGATGCCAAGCAGATAGCCCTGGATTCAATTGAAAAAACTGTCACCACCATCGAGCAGCAGCGCCAGTTTATGGAGCAGCAGATCCAAGCCCAATCCGAAGCCCAAAAGGCCCGGATCATCACCCGGTTCGAGGCCGAGATGGCTGGTATCATCAACCATTACGTGCTGCAGGCCATCGGCAACCAGATCGATTTATCCGACCAGCTTGAATTTATCCTATCGGAGATGGAAACTAACAAACAGGCGATTATCGAGGACATCAAGAGTGGAACGACTTAAACTGCCCACCTCTGTTATAGGAGAAGTCGATGTCGCCCGCTTGCTACGAGAACTTAACGGGCTGAACGATTTTTTTGTCGGCGCCCAAGCCAGAACTAACGGCACGGCTATGCAAATGCCCAAACTCAGCCGCCAGTTAGACCAGCTAGCCAAAGATAACAGCGTTAACCTACTGGACAACGCCGATAGGAACAAGCTGCTAGCCGGTATGCAGGGGATTAAAAGCCATTCGCCTAAGGTCCAAATTAGCTTTGCCGCCGATCCGTCTCCTAAAGCCCTGGAGCAAATACTGGTTTGGATGAGGCGGCACATCCATCCGCACTTGCTGGTGCAGGTCGGCTTACAGCCATCGGTTGCGGCCGGCTGTATTTTGCGCACTCCCAATAAAGTTTTTGACATGAGCCTGCGGTCCAACCTGAAAAAACAGGAACCCTACCTGGCCAAATTAATTACCGGGGCGGTCAATGAGCGTTGATACCAAACGGAACTTCCAGAAAATGGTTGATGACGGCAAGCCGGTCGGCGAGGTGATTGCCGTCAATAATTTTTTAGTGGAAATCCGCGGTATGCAGCCGGTCAACCTACACTCTTTACTCATATTCGAAGACGGCAGCAAAGGTTTTGTTAATCATATTCTGGAAGACCGGGTGATGGCGCTGCATCTTGGCGCCAAGGCCGTTAAAGTCGGCATGCTGGT
>DATBED010000069.1:0-2904 GCA_036276195.1 Saccharimonadales bacterium (SeqCode)
TTCGTCGTTGTCGATGTACTTCCGCTCCTTACCGTCATCCACCGACTGGTCGGCTGTGATGGCGTTTTCCATCTCAGTGCTCAGCGGCCCATTCTTTGAGATGTTGAGCTTGGTGACTGTCTTGAGCGCCATAGCTTCAAAGTTATCCTTCCAGGGGCCGAAGCCGCTTTTGAAAGATTGGCTATAGCGTTTGCCGTGAGCCGTGATGTCTTCCATCGACATATATACCGTGCTGCTGAATCCGTTGAGCAGTTCGAAGTAAGAAACGTAACCTATGATTTTCGCCTTCCCACGCTTGACGTCGTCATCATTCCACTCGAATTCTATTGCTCCGCTGAGGCGATCGCGTCGCTTGATTTCGCCTTCTCGCACGTCGCTGTCATTTATGTACTTATACTTTCCGGTGCGCTGGGCTAGTTGCTTGAATCCTCGAGCGCCTAGCTGGAACTGTGCCTCGTATACGCCCTTGTTTTTATAGGGGATGATATAGGCGAAGCCCAGGTTCTGGTTGATCGGCAAGTCCATGCTGGCGGCCGTCATAGCGGCGTTTAGCACCGTTTCCGGCCGGCACTCGGCTATTAGGTTGTTGCTGTTGATAACCGACAGCAGTGTGGTCGTAAACTGGCCTGCGCGACTTTTGAGTCGATCTTCAATTGTCTTCTGAATGCTGGGGTTCTTAATAAACTTCTGTACTTCCATGTTACCCATAAATTCTAGTTTCCTTTCTACAAATGTATGAAATGTTTGATATGCAGCTTCTATATTCTTGTGCCAGCTGCTTAAGCGTGAGGCCTTTCGCCTTCTTTAATCTGATTTCCTCAACCTCCTGACTGGTTAGTTTATGCTTGCCATGCCGCTCACCATAAAATCGTTTGTTGAGTCCGGTGCGCTCGGCGTGGTCGGAGTTCTCTTGCTGGGTACACCACTCTAGGTTTTTCCAGTGGTTATTAAACCGGTCGCCGTCTTTGTGGTTTATGAATGGCAGCCCTTTTTCGTTGGGCAGGAACGCTTCGGCGACGAGTATGTGGACTCTGAAGGTATTGTTGCCCAGGTCGACGCAGTAATACTGCTTGCCCTTCGTACCGGTCAGATATGGCTTTAGCCATTTACCGGTGTGGTTCCTTACCGCGCCATTGGCACCGATCCAGACTTTAGCGTATGACCAGACTTTGCCGTGTTTGGTTATGGCGTATCTGCCTTCGTAGCCTGGAATGTCAATCATCTTTGTTACCTAATTTAAGATTCTTGGTTAAGAATTTCTTCATCACCGGCGTGGCGCCTTTGGGCGGCTTGCCGCCTAGTTTGAAGTGGTTGGCGATCTTCGTGCGATCGGGCACCAGCTTCTTGTAGCCGCGGGGCAGTTCGTCGGTGGTTTCGAAGTCGGTGCGCTCTGTGATAACGATTGAGCCCCATTCGCCGGCGCCGTCGGCTGGTATACGCTTGACGTTGTTTTCTATCATAAGGCCTTCGATGTGCTTCCAGAAGGCAGCTATCTTGGCTTGGGTTTCGCGCTGGGCTTCCAGGAACTGTCGGAACTGTGGATTGCTCATTGCTTTGTCGGTCATCTCTATAAGTGAACGTTCGAGGGCGACTACTTCTAGCACTTCACCCTCGACCGTTTTCTTCGCATCATCCGCCATAAAAACCCTTCCTGTTTAGTAGTCTATATATTCCATCCACCAGGGGCGGCTGGTTTTGCCTTCCTTTTTCATCTTTCACTCCGTTTGTTATTAATGTTTGTTTGCCTGCCCTCGCACTTTAGGCATTACCTCATTATAGGTCGTGCGACGTGGTTTGTCTAGTGTTTGGCTGTGGATATCTAGAACAGCGTGCCGTTTTCGACGTATTCAAGGTCGAAGTACCAGCAGATTAGCTTCTTGGCGTGGGCTTCACCGACAGCGAAGCGGGCGCAGTATTGCCAGTTTTTTTCGTAGTCGAGCAGGGTATCGGCCTGGCGCTCGATATGTAGGGAAGCCCAATCGCCCTTTTTCCGTATTTTATAATCGCGGTCGATGATCCGGCCCTTGCCATCTTTATAAACCCTGATCGTGCGGCCGTCGCGGCCCATGCGAAGGTTGGTGCCGTCGGCCTTCAGTTCGATCAGTAGGCCGTGGTAGCCGTGCCTTGCAGCGAATATCATCAGGTCGGGCTCGCTGGTGCCGCTCTGCTGCTTGTTGTGGATTTCCTTTTCGTGCTTAGAGTTGAAGGCGCCGGAGCCGGTGTCGCTGCGGAAGTGGACGCCTGGCAGCACGTCTTTAATCCACTGGCAGATATCGGTTTGCAGTTGCTGCTCGTGTTTTACTACTCGCGGCCGGTCAGTTTTGCGGGCTTGAAAGTACCGCTTCTGTCGTTTTGTCGAGGCGGGTCTGCTTTGGTATATGGTAGCGTTTTTGAATACCGAGCCCATAAGCCCATTTTAACATCTAGAAGGCTGCGGGGGCTGGTTCGGCGCCGGCGGCGTCAGCTGGCGGGTTGACGGCGGCTACTTGCGCGTCGCTGGCAGTAGTGGTGCTGGGTTGAGCGATGCTGGCGTTGTAGGCGCGGACTTTACCGAGGAAGCTGGTGCCATAGCCGGTGTAGCGATAGATGATTTGCGAGAAGCCATATATCGCGGGCCCGCTAATGCCGAGCACCACGGGCGGAATGCTGCTGTGGATTTGCTGGACGTACTGAGCTCCGGCGGCTACGGCCGATAGGGCGACTACCAGCGTGTGGATTACGGCGCTGCTTTCCAGTTTAAATACATTTTTGAATAGATGGGCGACCAGTGTTACGCCGAGGCCGCCACCAAGTGTGGCTGCTACGAGCGCTAGTAATTCGTGTGTGCTGAGTACCATTGTCTTGCTCCTATTTCTTTTTACGGTGCACTAATTTGCTGACGAATCCGTCAATCGTACCCACTGC
>DATBED010000070.1:0-15181 GCA_036276195.1 Saccharimonadales bacterium (SeqCode)
CGACAAAGCCATTACGGCCGCCGATCCTAAAAGGAATATGCAGCTGGGTTACAGCCTATCCTTCAGTGAGGGTAAACTGGTCCGCCGGGTCAGTGAGGTCGCTGCTGGGCAGCTCATTGTAACCCAACTGACAGATGGCAAATTTACATCCGAGGTAAAAGGGGTAAAATAAGGCTTATGACACAGAAGGCGGATAAGACCAACTTGACCGAGTCGCTAAAGGCGCTGGAGTCTATTGCCGATTGGTTCGACAGCCAAGAAGCGGTCGACGTAGAGGAAGGGCTGACCAAGGTCAAACAGGCCGCCAGCTTAATTAAACAGTCCAAGGCGCGCCTAGCCGAAATAGAAAATGAATTCCAAACAATCGAAAAAGAAATAGTCGAAGAAGCTCCTGAAGAACTTGAGCCATGACGGTGGCGATTATAGTCTTAGTGCTGCTGATCTTCAGTTTCGGCGGCGTGCTACTAGTTGGTGCGCCTTATCTGCCGACGCTGGCCCCGCAAGTCAAGGTTGCCCTGGAGCTGGCGGCGCTTAAGCCCGGCCAAACCTTACTAGAGCTAGGCTGTGGCGATGGCCGAGTGGTGCTGGCCGCTGCCAAAAAAGGTATCAATGTGATTGGTTACGAACTTAACCCCTGGTTGGCCACCGTGGCTTGGCTGCGCACCCGTCGCTACACCCGCAATGTGCAGATAATTTGGGGTGATTTTTGGCGCCGGCCACTGCCGCCGGCCGAAGCGGTGTTTGTGTTCTTGCTACCCAAGTACATGGCGCGGCTTGACCGAAAGCTAAAGCGCGACTTCCACCAACCGGTCAAGCTGGTCAGCTTTGCTTTTTCCATTCCTAAAAAAGAGCCGGTCACTCTGAAAGACGGTGTTTTACTCTATTATTACGACTAGGATAGGCAGTTGCCTTGAGGCGCCGTCTGGCGTAAGATTGAACCTATGATAAAGCATAACCAAGATGGCGCCGCCGGCCTGTTGGTTTCCTTAATTTTGAGTTTGATTCTGTTGGTAGCGGTAATTGTCTTTGGCGCCTGGGCTTTCAACAGCCGTCAGGATTATAAAAACCACACCGACGCCAAGGTAGCCGTGGCGGTGGGGCAAGCCAAGCAGCAGGAAGACGTTAAAAAAGCGGCCGACTATGCCGAAGCGGCCAAAAATCCGCTAAAAACCTATAACGGCCCAGAAGCTTACGGCAGCTTGATAGTGAACTATCCCAAGACTTGGAGTGGCTATGTTGATGACACCGGGCAGGGTAGTGCCTTGGTCGACGGCTATTTCGCGCCGGGAGTGGTGCCCTCGACCAATAATCAAAACTCGGTTTTTGCCCTGCGAGTGCAGGTGGTAAGCCAAAGCTACAGCCAAGTGCTGCAGTCTTTCAGCGGCCAAGAACAGGGTGGCAAGCTGACTGCCGCGGCCTACGCCCTGCCAAAAGTTCCGAGCGTGGTGGGGGTGAAAGTCAACGGTCAGCTCAATAACCAAACTTCTACCACGATGGTGGTGTTGCCGCTGCGTTCCCAAACCCTAGAAATCTCAACCCAAGGCGCCGTGTACCTTAACGACTTCAACAATTACATACTGCCCAACTTCAGCTTCTCGCCTTAGCCGGATTGGGATATACTTAGCTTTGTAAGCGAGGGGAAACATGATCCTATCGCAGCAATTGCTGCTCGGGGTGGCCGAAGAACTGAAGTTGCCGTTGCTTCAAATTGCTCGCCAGGCCGAACAGGCTAGGTTAGGCGGGCCACCTGATCTGGGCGTCATCCAAACCACAGCCGACACAGCGCTCAAACTACTTGATAACTATGCCCTAGCGGTGAGTTTAGCGCTCGAACCGCAGCAGCTTGAACTGGAATCAATATCAGTCGCCTCGGTTTTATACGACACTGGTCAGCAACTCGATGCCATGGCTAAAAATTACGGAGTGGAGCTGGAACTGAATGTGGCTGGGCGCTTTGGCCCGGTGGTGGCTCACCGCCAAGGGCTGCAAGCGGCCCTGACCAGCCTAGGCGCGGCCCTAATTGAAGCCTTGCCGGCCCAAGAAACAACCCAGCTCAAGCTACAGCTGGCCACCCACCGCTGCCGCTATGGCATAGTGGCCGGGCTGTACACCGAGGCGCCGAACCTAACTAACGACGCCCTGCAACGGGGCAGAATCTTGCAGAAGCAGAGCCGCCAGCCGCTGCTTAACGTCAGCCATACCAGCAGTGCCGGCATTTTCGTGGCCGACGCCATTCTGCAGGCTATGAACTTACGCTTACTGGCTTCACGCCACCATCGCCTTTACGGCCT
The DNA here is from genome assembly GCA_036276195.1 of Saccharimonadales bacterium (SeqCode). Taxonomy (GTDB): domain Bacteria; phylum Patescibacteriota; class Saccharimonadia; order Saccharimonadales; family UBA4665; genus DATBED01. Next base: position 2,292 of record DATBED010000070.1, read on the forward strand.
GGGTGCCGTATTACAACCTAACCACCAAATGCAGCTTGTTTAATGAATATACTCTTAATTGAACCGGACCGCTTGCTGGCCGAAACTTATTTTAAGGCACTTTTACAGGCTGGCCACCAGGTAGTGGCTTGCGCTGGTGCTCAAACAGCTATCTTGGCAGCCGATCAGCGTACGCCGGATCTGGTTATTATGGAGCTGCAGTTGGTGGAGCATTCCGGCATTGAGTTTTTGTATGAGTTTCGTTCCTACATCGACTGGCAGCGGGTGCCGGTGATTATCCAAACCCTAGTGCCACCAGGCGAATTCCAAGCCAGCTGGCAACTACTTAAAAACGAACTGGGTGTGCAGGCTTACTTATATAAACCGCGCACCAAATTGGCCGACCTGCTAGCTGAAGTTAACCAGTTCCAGCCCATAAAAGCGTGAAGCAGCTGCAAACCACCGGCATTGTGCTCAGCCGGACGAATTTTGGCGAGGCCGATCGTATTATCACGCTTCTAACACCCGACCAAGGCAAGTTGCGGCTGATGGCCCGCGGCGTGCGCAAGGCTAAATCTAAACTGGCCGGCGGCATTGAGCTGTTCAGCGTCAGCGATATTACTTTTATTCAGGGCAGAAGCGAGATCGGCACCCTGATTTCTAGCCGCTTACGGCAGCATTATGGCCTCATCGTTAAGGATTTAAACCGCGTTCAGCTGGGCTACGACTTAATTAAAATGCTTAATAAAATCACCGAGGATGAGCCCGAACCGGAATATTTCACTCTGTTATCACAAGCTTTCATAGCTCTAGATGACGCGGCAATAAACCTGGATTTGATCCGTGCCTGGTTTGAAGCCCAGTTGCTCAAACAGGCCGGCCACACGCCAAACTTAGTAACCGATACTACCGGCCAAAAACTGACCGCCGACCAATCCTACAATTTCGATCACGACGCCATGGCGCTGGCTCCAAACCCCCACGGGACCCTCGGCGCCAACCAAATCAAATTCCTGCGCCTATTATTCAGCCAAAATTCGCCGCAGGCGCTTAATAAGGTGCAAGGCTCCAACAATCTCACTCAAACTTGCGGCCGCCTAGTCCAGCAAATGGCCAACTTTCACCTCCACTAATATTAGCGGCGCTGTAAAAAATTTAATTACATTGGGCTATCCGGTCAATTAAGATAAAAAGTCATGAACCGAGTAGCACAAATCGGAGCTGAGTTATTGGCAGCCGGCGCGATCGGTGCCGGTGCCGGCTATGCTAATTATGAGTTTACTGAACAGGTTACCGTGCCGGTAATTGCCGGCCACGTACAAAAATATGAGCGTCGTTCTGATGAGCGGATTAATAGAGACGCATCAATACTTGGCGGCCTAGCCGTAGGCGGTTCGAGCTTCGTGGTGATTAAGCGTTTACGCCGGCGCCGCAATCCAGTAGAAGAGGAGCCTGAAGATTTGTAAGTGCTAAGCAGGCCAGGTAGTTTATAATTGATTCCATAATGAGCGACGTGAAACTGGAAGACATTGTTAGCCTGGCTAAGCGCCGCGGTTTTGTTTTTCAGGCCAGCGAAATTTATGGCGGTCTGGCCGGTTTTTACGACTACGGCCCGCTGGGCGTCGAGCTGGTCAACAACCTCAAACAAGAGTGGTGGAAGGCCATGGTGCGCCAACACGACAACATTTTCGGCGTCGACACGGCCATTATCCAAAACCCAAGACTTTGGGAGGCCAGCGGCCACGTCGCCGGTTTCACTGATCCGCTGGTCGAAGATCTGGTGACACACAAACGTTATCGTGCAGATCATCTGGCCGGTGTGGACAGCAATGACCTGGAAGAACTGACCAAACTGCTCAAAGACAAGCAATCGCCCGATGGCAACCCGCTCGGCCCGGTTCGTACCTTTAACATGATGATGAAAACCTTCATCGGCCCGGTTGAAGACAGCGAGAGCACGGCTTACTTGCGCCCGGAAACAGCCGGCTCCATCTTCACCAATTACGAAAACGTGCGCGAAACCATGCGCGCCAAACTGCCGTTTGGCATCGCCCAGATCGGTAAAGCCTTCCGCAACGAGATCAGCCCGCGCGACTTCATCTTCCGCGTGCGCGAGCTGGAACAGATGGAAATGCAGTACTTCATCAAGCCAGCCGAGCAAGACAAAACTTATGAGGAATGGCGCGACTTCGCCTGGAAATTCCTGACCGAAAGACTGGGCATCGACGAGCAGAATCTGCAATGGCACGAACACGACGAGAGCGAGCGGGCTCATTACGCCAAAGCCGCCCACGACATCTACTTCAAATTCCCGCAAGGCTTCAAAGAACTGTGGGGCACCCACAACCGCACCGATTTCGACCTCGGCAACCACCAGCGTGTCAGCGGCCAAAACCTAGAATACTTCGATGACGAAACCCGCCAAAAGTTCATCCCATACGTCATCGAAAGCTCGGTCGGTGTTGGCCGCATGCTGATGGCCGTGCTAACTAACGCCTACCACGAAGAAGAAATTAACGGCGAAACCCGCATCGTCCTCAAACTCAAACCAGAACTTGCCCCATACCGCGTCGCCGTCAGCCCGCTGCTCAAGAATAAACCTGAACTTGTGCAAAAGGCCAGGGAAGTCTACGATATGCTCAAACAGGAATTCGGCAATGTCATGTGGGACGACAACGGCAACATTGGCAAGCGCTACCGCCGCCAAGACGAAATCGGCACCCCATATTGCGTCACCATTGACTTCGACACACTCGAAAATGGCACTTTAACTCTTAGGAATCGTGATAGTACCTCACAGGAGTTAATTAAAGCTGTTGATATAGTCGAAGAGTTAAAAAAGCGTACGTAGTAAAAGATACAATAAACAAAGACTTGCATTTAAGACTCCGAATGCTACAATCAGTAGTGTTAATTTGGGAGTACGGAAATGAGAAGCAGAGCTTACCCTAGCAACGACCTTGCAACAGCCGTGCGGCGCCTAGGACTTTATAATACGAACCTTGGGGTAGTCGGCTACCATACCCGTGAGGAGATTGCTGTAGCAATTGGCTATAAGGGGATGAGCGGGCCTGCTAGCAGGGCCATGGCTTCACTAGTACACTACGGTCTTCTGGAAAAGCGAAAAGATAAGTACGGTATTTCTGAGCTTGGAAAAAGTGTATTGCTTCCGCAGGTCGATGGTGAAACAGAGAGCGCTATCAAGGAAGCGGCCATCAAGCCAAATCTTTTCAATGAACTTGCACATCAGTACCAGGGGCAGGAGCTCCCCTCATTACTGGGCAATATACTTACTTCGCCCCAGTACGGCATAAGCCCAAAAGTAAAAGATGAAGTGGTCGAAGTATTTAAAGCAACTATGGAATATGCTGGGCTTCTTAGAAATAATCGTGTTCAGCCTCTGGATCCAATCCATGATGTAGCGGACTCAATGACAAACGAACAATTACCAAGCGAGCGCGGGGGTGGTGAGGGAGAATTACGAAACAATCGTGGATTTAACAGTCGCAACGTGGACGGCGGCCTTACACCTCTACCTTCTGGAATCAGCATAGCGTTTCCGCCTTCACTGGGTTTTGCCGTTATAACCGGCGAATTCGGGGCAGAGATAAAGGCACTGGAAAAAAAGGCACAGGCCTTATTGAAAGACGAAGATAATGGGACGGGCCCAGATGAAGAAAAATCAGAGCGAGAGCTATAAGAAATTTAGACTGAAGCAGCTAACTGAGCTGACCACATATTGCTTTACGCTTCTAGTGTTGCTAGGGCTTATTGTCTGGGCTCCAAACCAGGCAGCACAGTTTACTGGCTACATAGGTGCTTTCATACTCGGCGGCTCTAGGTTACGAGGTATTTTCGGGCTGTGAGCACCTGGATCAACACCATCAGTCGGGATCATGTGCGGCTCGGCGTGGCGGGCGGTTTCACGCAAGCCGGGCACGGCAAGGCCTCGGGCTTGAAAAGGCTCAAGGCGGGCGACTGGCTGGTGTTTTATTCGCCGCAGACCAGTTATAAAGAGGGCCAGCCGCTGCAGGCCTTCACGGCCATCGGGCAGGTGAAGGGCGACGAATTGTACCAGGTGGAAATAGCACCCGGCTTCGTACCTTGGCGGCGCGACATGAAGTTTTACGACTGCGTCGAGACGCCAATCCGGCCGCTAATTGGCGAGCTGAGTTTTATAAAAGATAAAACACGCTGGGGCTACATGTTCCGCTTCGGCCTATTCCCGATTCCCGAAGCCGACTTCAAGAAAATCAAGCAGGTAATGATGCCACCGACCGGTGTATAAGATTGTAAACTTCCTCTACAGTCATTTTGGAAACGTTTACGGCAACGTCGGCGTTGGCTTTTGTCGGCTCGACGAATTGCCGATGCATCGGCTCGAGCACTTTATGCAGGTACTCATCCTTGGCCAGAACAGCGCCCTTGTCACGGCGCCAGTGCCGGGTTTTTTCGTCTAAATCGAAGTAGAAAGTTTTATCATAAGACTGGTTCAACTCAGGATTGATATCGACTAGAGCATAACTGACGGTTGATTTGCCGGTGCCCGAACCGCCACCAATTCCGACGATCTTCATAGTTCGAAGTCGACTTCAGTATAAACCTCATGATCAACCGTATAATCAACACTTATCCGTTCAGTGCTCTGACCGTCGGGCCCAGGAAACTCCATGGCAGGTTTTGGTGGAGATACGCGCCTGCTAGGCTCATCGGACGGCAGCTCGGGCTGGTCGCCAGGACGAGTTTCGATACTTATACCAAGAAATTCCCCTCTAAACATAATTTAACTTTAGGTTCTAGGGGCTAGTTTGTCAAAGTGGCCAAGCGTCAAACTGCCTGAAGTGTTATGATGGTCGCTAAATGAGTGTTACGTTTGTAGCTACGGTTTGCGGCATAATTACGGCCGGTGGATATGGTGTGGGCGACTGGCTCACGGCCAAGGCTAGCAAAAAGACAAATAAATTTGATGTTAATCTGGCGGTCCAGTTTTTTGGCACTCTAATTTTGCTGCCTTTCTTATTAACAACACATGTAAGAGTGCCGAGCTTTGCCCAAATAGGCATCACGCTGATTATAAGCTGCTGCATCACCACCGCTTATTTACTGTTGATTAAAGCTTTGTCTATCGGTTCGGTGGGCACAGTCGTACCCTTAAGTTATGGATACCCGTTGCCGGCTTTGTTGCTTTCCCTCATCTTTTTAGGCACGCGCTTTTCGGGCGCCCAGCTGGTCGCCATGTTTTGCATAATCGCCGGGGCCATCATGCTGGCTTACCAGAAAAATCAACGTCAAATACCGCTACGTAAGCTACACGAAGCCAGCCTTTTGGCGATTATTTCCATGCTAGTTTATGGCGTGGATTTCTTCCTAGTAGGTACTCTAATAACTAAGCTGCCGTGGCAGATACTTGATGTTTCGGTTTCACTTTTCTTAGCCATGACGGCCTTTATATTGGTTTTAGTAAGTAACCGACGAAACCGGTTGTCTGCAATCAAGCGAGCGCTGACTAATAAAACCACTTTTTACGCCGGCATCAGTTTTTCGGTAGGGTCAATCGTGTTCTATGTCGGATCGCACCGGGCCGGCAACATTATTATTCCGACAGTGTTATCGTCTTGCGCTCCGCTAGTGGCTTCTTTGTTGGGAGCTACTTTTGACAAAGAGAAAATAGGCATTCTAAAAAGAATCGGCGCTGTCGTAGTAGTGACCGGAATCATAATTCTGAACGTCGCTTAGTAGACTGTCGTGCTATGATTATTTAACTATATGAAGAAGTTCATTACTAGAATTGTCAATCTGTTAAAAAAGCACAAAGTGATCGTTAGCTCCATTATTTTGATAGGAGCAATAGTTTTGTGGGGGCCGACTGTCTTTGCTAATTTGTCGACGCGCAGTTCGCGGTATGATCTGAACAGAACCTCAATTTCGCAGATTCCAAAGAATAAGGTGGCGATTGTTTTTGGCGCTGGCATATCCCAAAATGGCACACCAACGCCGTATCTACAGTGGCGAGTAGAAACGGCAGTAAGGCTGTATAAGACCGGGCGCGTGCAGAAGCTGCTTATGACCGGCGACAACAGCGCCAAGAATTATGACGAGCCGACTGCCATGAAAAAGCTGGCCGAAAAGGAGGGCGTAAAATCGAGTGACATAGTGTTAGATTACGCCGGTTTTAACACCTACGATAGTTGCTACCGGGCACATAAAATCTTTGGATTGAATGAGGCCACGCTTATCAGCCAAGGTTACCATTTGCCGCGGGCCGTCATGGCCTGCGACCATTTGGGTGTGAAAAGCGTCGGCGTGGATGCTGTTGCATATGGCCGTGACTGGGCAATCAACTACACAATCCGCGAATGGATTGCGACAGACAAAATTGTTTTGCAACTAATATTCAAGCCGCACCCCACGGCGCTCGGCCCCTCAGTCCATATCGACTAGGGGCGCGGCATGCTATGATTAAAACAGCGCGAGAGACTGACACATGAAGTGGTTTAAAGAGGCAATCAAGCAAGACATTATTGGGTTCTTGCTTTTCTGTTTTTCCAAAAATAAGAGGCTATATGACCGACATACCAAGTGACGCCCGCTGGCTGGGCTGGGACGAAGTCCACCAGCTGTCTGTGAGCCTGGCCGACAAGGTAGAAGCTCACTGCATTAAGACTGGTGAAGGGTTTGACGCCATGGTGGTTATTCCGCGGGGTGGCTACAATCCGGCCAGCATTGTTTCGTATAAGCTGGGTTTTTCCTCGGTCGATTTGTTACACGCCTGCATCGGCACCTACGCCGCCGGCCAAGCTGAGTGGGCGGGCAAGTATCGGCTGGGCCAAATGCCGACGCCTAAGCAAATCCAGGGCAAGAATTTGTTAATTATTGAGGAAGTCTGCGACCGCGGCCGTACACTAACTTTTTTGACGGATTACCTTAGCAAGCGAGGAGCGGCGCTGGTACGAACAGGAGTGCTGCACTATAAGCCGAGCCAAAGCCTAACCGGTTTTAAACCCGATTGGGCAGTTGAGACCACCGAGGATTGGATTGTTTACCCCTGGGAAGTGCCAGAAATTAACGGCCAGAGTACCTCAGTTAAGCGCCTCAAATATTAAATTTTTATTAAATTTGGCCATAAAGATTTGACGGGTGGCCGCACCGGCTGCCATGATGCCTTCACTAATTTTTAGGAGGCGCGATGAAACATTCTATTAAATTTAAGAAGTCTAGGGCTCTAGCGCGAGCGGTTGGCGTGGTAGGAGTAGTAGCTTTGGCGGTTGGTGGCGTGACCTTCGCAGCCCTGCAAAGCCAACAAAACGTGCTAACCGGCAATAGTATTGAAACTTCTACAGTTGGCATGTCTATCAGTACGGATGGCCAAGGTTACAGCCAGTCACGTCCTGGCTTCAGTTTCGCTAGTATTATTCCGGGTGGCGCGCCGGCACCGACCACTGGTCTGGGCTTTTACATACGTAATGACGGGGCCGTACCCCTAGCGCTCAAGATGTCAGTTATTAGCACACCGAGCAATCCTAGCAATGTCGATCTGTCGAAAGTCAATCTTATAGTCACAGCGGCCAGTGGCGGCCCGGTGCAAAGCTTTAGCCTGCAATCGCTGATGAGCAATGGCGGCCAGGCCTTGACCGTGCCACTGCCCAGCGGGGCCGGTGGGCAGGTCTACCGCATGCAAGTATCTATGGCGGCCGATGCCTTCACCGGTCAGAGCGCCAGCTTAGGCAACATAGACGTCGCCTTTAACGGCACAGCCATAAGTAGCTAGAATTTCATGCACCTACTGCGCAGCTTGGCGATGAGTGGCCTAATCCTATTAGCCACCGGGGCTCTTAGTTTACTGGCTCTACACTTAAAGAGCGCCAAGCTGCTTAGCGTTCAAACTGCCAGCATGGTGCCGACTTTTCGGCCACACGATGCTCTAGTTGTTGTCAAAGACCTTCATTTCAGGCCTGGCGAAATCGTCAGCTACCGTAGCCCGCGCAACCCGAACCTGGTCATCACCCATCGTTTGATCAAAATTGATCCAAGAACCGGCTGGCTGACTACCCAGGGCGACGCCTACCAAAGGCCAGACCCCAGCTTCCCGCCAAACTTAGTGCAGGGCAGAGCAACACTACTGCTGCCCCAGCTGGGCTTAATCCTCGACGAGCTCCATAAGCCGCTTGGTCTGGCTGTCGCCATTTATGCGCCGGCCTTGATTGTGCTGGCTGGTGAAGCCCGGCACCTGGCCGCTGCCTATACCCGGCCACTCTACAGTGTTAGACTATAGGCATGTTACCCAAACGGCAGAAGAAGCCGAACACCTACGCCTTCATCGACAGCCAGAACCTAAATTTAGGTACGCAGCGCATGGGTTGGAAGGTGGATTGGCGCAAATTCCGCCAATACCTTAAAGATAAACACGGCGTTACCAAGGCTTACATGTTCATTGGCTACATGAGCGAGAACGAGTCCCTTTACGAATACATGCACGAACTCGGCTTCCTGGTGGTGCTGAAACCAACAGTCGATATGAGTCTTTCTAAAGACGGAACCCCAAGGGTAGAACCGGCGTCCGACGACCCCGACAACAAAGACAAGCCAGCAGTAGACAAGCCAACAGTGAAGGGCAATGTCGATGCCGAATTGGTGCTCTACGCCATGAAGGAATTGCCGAACTACGAACAAGCTATCATTGTCAGCGGCGACGGCGACTTCTTCGGCCTGGCCGAATACCTCGACGAGCAAGGCAAGTTGTCGAGCATTATGGCGCCGAACTGGCAATACTCCAGCTTACTCAAACCTTTCGATAATAAGATCATCCGCCTCGACCAACTGCGCCGCCAGCTGGCCTACCACGACCGCAAAAAGAAATAGCCATGACACTCATAAAAGAACTTTTGTCGATTTCCGCCGGTCTAATAATGCTCTTCAGCTTTATTCCTTATTCTAAAGATATCTTGGCAGGCAAGGTCAAACCGGCGCGCTCCACTCGCTTAATGTTTGTTTTACTTTGGATATTACTAATCCTACAGCAACGTTCGCTCGGCAGTGGGTGGCTGTTAGCTATGTCTTATGGCGATGCCATTGGCGCGGTATCTATACTGTTTCTGTCATTTAAAAAAGGGGTTGGTGGTTTGACCAAGGTCGACCTCGCTTGTTATTGCTTGCTGCTCGTCGATGTTATTGTGTGGGTGTCAACTGGCAGCGCCTTTGTAGCCTTACTATTGAGCATAGTAGGAGATGTTATTTCTATGACACCGGTGCTTATTAAAACCTGGCGGCAGCCATGGACCGAAACGGTGCTTTTCTTTGCTCTTGGTGTCGTGGCACCATTGCTTAATCTTGCGGGGTCAAATCGTTATAGTTTAGCTATAATTGTTTTCCCGATTTACATCGCAGTGATTAATCTCGTGGAAGCGATTCTTATTTTATATCGCCAGAGCCAGATACCGTCACCCCACAAAGCTCCTCAACCAGGTCATGAACCGTTATCGTAGCACCCTGATTCTCGAGAAATTCTTGCCGGACAGACCGCTGAGTTTAATGGTTTGCCACTCGAACTTGGCATTTTCGAGCTGCTTGGGCGTGAGCACAACTTCGTTGAAGTCGTTGCCGGAAGCTTCCAGAGCTCCAACCCCAGCCCAAAATTTGGCATATGACTTTTTGGTACTGCCTGTAGCTATCCAGCCCTCATAAATAGTAGGGCAGGCCAAAATCAAAGATACATCACTAAAGTAAGAATTCTCAATTGTGTCAGTCTTCTCTAGCGCTTTGTGAGTTAATTCAACTTTTTCTCGCCACTGGGGATCCTCGACTTGGCCGGGCAGCAGGCGGACATTGAGTTCTGTAGCTAACTTTTGTGTCTCGCTGAGGGTGGGCAGCTGGCCATTGTTTTCTTGTAGAACCAGCGCTTTGGCGGCCTCCAACTCACGCAGATAATCATCATAATCTTTGTATTCTTCGCCATAGCGCCTATAAGTTATGCTTACATTTCTAGGTATATATGGCTTGATCCACTCCAGCATGTCTCGAAAGGTCTTGGAGTACATTTCGGTTTCTTGCCGAGTAACATTATTTAAGACTTCCACGGCTACATCCTCGGAGTAATAATCAAGCCTGGCACCCGGTCCATATACGTTAGTAATGGACTTCATCCACTGCAAAAAGTAAATAAGGCTAAATAATTCAGCCCAATCTATCTCCGGGGCTTCCTCAAAACGCCATAATTTGTTTCCACCGAACAAATAGCTAACGGTGATTGGCTGGTTATTGCTAACTGCCAAATGAATAGCATTTTTGGTGGTCCTGACAGCACTCTCGTCTGCCTTGAGTTTGCGGAACTTTTTAGACATAACTTTGGCAAAAATTGCATCTTCAAGCGCAGTGCTGCTAATGCTCTCAAGTGAGGTTGGCTCGGCCAGCTTCTCTAGAGTGGCGACTATGTATTCTTGGGCAGTCATAGTTTGGAGATGCGGGGCAGACATGACTCTGCCGTATGTAGCCTTGCGAGCTACCACCTATTCTCGGTCACCGCATCGTAATTAATGTAACAGATTTTGGCTTGAGGCGTATACTTAAGGCAAACCAAGACTTCCTAAACCTACTAATCTCAATCAAAGGAGGGTGTTATGTTAAGCGACAACAACGTTTGCGCGGTACTGGCGGTCAAAGACATGGACGCGGCCAAGCAATTTTACGGTGAAGTGCTGGGCTTGGAAGCCGGCGAAGAAGATCCGAGCGGCATATTTTATAAATCCGGCAATGGCGGCGTTTTCGTTTATCAGTCGCAGTTCGCTGGCACCAACCAGGCTACGGCGGCCGCTTGGTCCGTCCAGGATGTAGAGGGTGCTGTAGAAGAGTTGAAGGGTAAAGGCGTCAGCTTTGAGCACTACGATAATATGCCAGGTGTTGAAATGTCTGGCGATGTGCACATTATGGGCGACACGAAGGCCGCTTGGTTTAAAGACCCAGACGGCAACATCTTGAATATCGTCAACAAAATGGCCTAGTCGTGGTTGACCAAGTTTGGGACTTTTCTGGCCTGAAGGCGATTTTCTTCAATGGCACGCTAAGCAAGTCGCCTGAACCAAGCCACACCGATCGGCTGATTAACGTTAGCACCGGCATCATGCAAAAGCATGGCGTCAAAACAGAGGTAATTCGCACAATTGACCATCCTGGCATTGCCACTGGCGTTTGGCCCGACATGCGCGAGCACGGCTACCAAACCGATGAGTGGCCGGAGGTATTCGAGCGGGTAATGGCGGCCGACATCCTGGTGTTAGCCGGCCCGATTTGGCTGGGCGACAACAGTTCCGAAACCAAGAAGGTGATCGAGCGCTTGTATGCTTGCTCGAGCATTCTCAACAATCAGGGCCAGTACGCCTTTTACGGTAAAGTCGGCGGTTGCCTGATCACTGGCAACGAAGACGGCATCAAACACTGCGCCATGAATGTCCTCTACAGCTTGCAACACCTGGGCTACACTATTCCGCCGCAAGCCGACGCCGGCTGGATTGGCGAAGCCGGCCCCGGCCCCAGCTACGGCGATCCGCGAGACGATGGCACGCACATTGGTTTCGATAACGACTTCACTAACCGCAACACCACCTTCATGACCTGGAACCTGATGCACCTGGCTAAAATGCTTAAAAGCGCTGGTGGTATACCGGCACAGGGCAACCAGCGCTCCAAGTGGGATGCCGGCGCTCGCTCCGATTTTGCCAACCCCGAGTACCGCTAGGGCAAATTTTACAGCGTTAAGCAGTGGTTTTGCTATACACTCCTATAGGTGTATATACGATAAGAGAAGAGGGTTTCTATGACTTTTAAAATTACCAAGTTCGTCCATTCCTGCTTGCTGGTCGAAACACCCGACCGCGTGGCCCTGTTTGACCCCGGCGTTATGAGTACGTCTGCCGTTAATATAAACAGCCTGACGCGCTTAGATGATACTTTTATAACACACAATCACGCCGATCATTTTGATGTCGATTTCGTTAAAAAACTGGTCGAAAAATTCCCAAACGTCCGCATAACCACCACCAACGAAGTTGTGCAGCAGCTAGCGGGTGAGGGTATCAAAGCTAGCAATACGCCTCCCGAAGGCGTGCAATTCTTCCAGTCGCCGCACGAAAACGTCCAGCCCCTCTTTCCGCAACCCGAAGAGATCGGCGTCCATTACCTGAATAGCCTAAGCCACCCCGGCGATAGCCATAGCTTCACCGAAACCAAAGCCATTCTGGCTCTACCGGTCACTGCCCCCTGGGGAGCGACCATTAAAGCTCTCAATCTGGCCTTGGAGCTCCAACCTAAGCATGTATTACCGATCCACGATTGGCACTGGAGCGACGCTGCCCGCACCAGTACCTACGACATGCTAGAGAACCAGTTGGGCAAGCAGGGCATAAAGTTCTACAAGCTAGAAACCGGCGTGCCCGTCGAAATAGAGGTTTGAATACAACATTGACAAATCTCCTAATTCTTGCTACACTACAGTAGATGTCAACTAAAACAAAAAAAGTAACAACCGCCGAAAAAATCAGCCAAGCCGCCACACAAGCCGGGTACATTCTAATGACAGCTATCGCCACGGTCGGCATGATGGATCTGCCTAACCATCCGGAAAAGCGGATAGTTTTGCCTAACCGACCCAGTTTCGCCTTCGCCGAAAATACCATCGAATCGGAAGGGAACAACCCCCTCCGCCGCGAACGCGAAGAAACGGCCCCACATTATATAAGTTACAGCGTCGTTCAGCGCACCGCCCCCAGTTCCGGCAAACGGCTGAATTCTCATTCAAATCGCAACACCTAAATAAGGCTTGAGGAGCTCGGCAGGACTCACGTAGCCATGTCGTTTACGTGGCCTAGTATTGAGGAGATTGACCGCCAGGTCAAGCTCCGCTGAGCTAATCGTACGAAAGT
>DATBED010000071.1:0-5272 GCA_036276195.1 Saccharimonadales bacterium (SeqCode)
ACTTTCGTACGATTAGCTCAGCGGAGCTTGACCTGGCGGTCAATCTCCTCAATACTAGGCCACGTAAACGACATGGCTACGTGAGTCCTGCCGAGCTCCTCAAGCCTTATTTAGGTGTTGCGATTTGAATGAGAATTCAGCACCTATAGGAAGAGATTGGCTATTGTCCTGGAGGGTCTATAGGTCTTGATGCACCACCCTGGGCTTGGCCTCGAGCAGCCTCGGCCGCCACTCGTTCAGCAGGGGTCATATTCTCATAATTCTGTTTTTGCAGATAACTAAAGTCGCTGACGTACTTCTGGAACTCTTCGTTTGTGCGATACTTATTAGCTTCGCTCTGTACGGTAACACCTGGATCTAAAGGATGGGCGATTAAGTTTCCAACGACAACCCTTTTTTCGAGGGGTAGGTTACTTGCGTTATTCTGCGTGGCCACCATCTCGGCCACCATCTGTTGCCACTCATCTTCGGCCTTAGCTTTTTGTGCGGGAGTGCCGCTTTGTTGAGCTTGTACATGCTGAGCGTATTTTTCATTTATAATGTTTTCATACTCTTTAGCCATATGTCTGGAAGTATGCCCATTAGCAAAGAGGACATTAATACCCTTCTTACGTATGGCGGTGCGTCGCAGTGTCTTGGCAGATTGTTTGATTTGCTCATCCCTGACACTGACGACGTTACCATTACGATCAGTAACATTGCCATGGCTTGAAGCATTCGAAATATCCTGCATGGCCTGGAAGCCTTCCGTGAAAGAAGGCATAAGCTCGGGGCGGTCGGTTGTGGCTTCCATTGCCCCTGCCGTCATCTGTGCCTGTAGGTTGGCATCGCCGCCACTCAGTCTTGCTAGATTAGCAGCTAGGTTAGCGGAGCCTATGTAAGCACCCTTAATGGGCTTACCATCAGCATCATACTTGCGCTTACCACTAGCATCGTAGACAGGTTCGTAGTCCTCCTCCCTGGTGTAGGCTGTACTTGCTGTGGCGCCGCTTAGAACGGTTGCGGTTTGGATGGCGCGTTCACTGAAGCCCTTCTTGCGTAGGGCGCGGCCGGCTACGGTGTACCCGGATATCATTTGGTCTGCCTTTACTTTACCTACATCTTTGGTTAGCGATGTGCGGGCTTTTTCGACGTCAAAATCGTTGCTAGCCAAGGCCTCAGCTAATAAGTCATTACCGCGAATACCCCCAAACGCTTCGTCATTTTGTAATTCTTTTGATGTGCCTCTGACATCACGTCCTGCAACCGATTGAGCTATATTTTCTTTCCACTGGCTGGGACGTAAGCCGGCAGAACCCACGTGCGCAGCCTTTTGGAGCCCTTTATTATAGCGGTCTCTAAAGGATCCTTCCCTTGCAGCGCCGAGAAATCGGGTGGCTTGGCCGCTGTAAATGTCTTGGCCGATTTGCTTCATGCTGTTGGCGCGGCCCTGGCGTAGGCGGTCGAAGCCGCCACGGCTGCGGTCGTTAACGAAGCCTCCAATTTGCCTGATGGCGCCTCCGGCTAGTCTGAAAGTTACCGGAATCAAGAAGTAGGGCGCGAAGTAGGCGGCGAAGCCAATTATCTGGTGTAGAACATCAGGGCTAGCCAGCGCCACAGATGAAAATACCCGCCCGGCGGCTATAAAGCCGGCTATTAGCGGGAACATCAGCAGCGCTTTACTAAACGAGTCCCACCAAATCTGATAAGCCTTTTGCGTGTTTGGCAAAATATACAGCACGATGGCCACGGGCGCTACCAGAATAAGCAAAATTATAGCCACTTGCCTAAGCAGTAAGACCACTAAGGCGATAAGTACGGCCAGGGTGGCAGTACCCAGTAGAGAGAATATAATAGGCAGCATGGCTATCGTAGCGCCTAAAGCCACGGCAGAACCTATTAAGCCGGTAACAAAGTTTTCAACTCCTCCGTCTACGCCGCCGCCAAAGCCGAGGCCGACTTGGTCTTTGAGGCCGGAAAACGGCACATAAATCAGGTGTCTTATGCCAATGCCCAGGTCGTTGCTAAGATTAACCATAAAGCTCATGAGGGGCCAAGACAGGGTGATGCCTATGGCCGCTATAAGTAGCCTTGGTAAGGCTTTACGCAGCGTGTAGGCGTCAAGTATTTCCATTCCTAAGGCCTGGGCGATCACTATAATCAGGCCCGCTATTACCATTATTCCCAAAGCTATGTTACGGAAAGAAGACCAGGCATTGTAGTAGTCATTAGAGGTGTTTTGGTCGCTTTGCTTGCAGTTGCTTGTCGTACAGAAGATTTGGTTAGTATTTATATCTAATTGAGAAGTAATCCAGCCGTCTATAACGTCAACCGCGTGTGTCATCAGGTCTATAACCGGGCAAAGGAACCAGCTTAGTGAGCTAGTAAGGCTTCCATCGCACGACAGTGGAGGAGTGCCACTTCCCGATGGCGTGCCACCAGGATTGCCGCCGACCTGTGCACTAGCGGTTCCATTAAGAGCACTTTTCCAGGTGGCCTTCACTGTTGCTGAAGCTTTCTGGTAATTAATCATAGAACCAGCGCCGCTTAACTGATTGTAGGGGGTTAAGCAGCTGCTTTTAAAGGTAATAGATTGACCACTCCCCTGTTGGCCAACTAACGTTGAGCCTCCGCCGGCAGACCCGCTATTCAACCCATTGGAGTCTGCTACGCCTTGAACCTTACTTCCACTAGAGTCGTATTGTGTAACGTGCGTAATGCTAGTGTTGTAAGAATTATTGCCGCCACTTTGAGGGTAGCTGGAGCGAGAGTCAAAGTTATTGTCTAAAATAAGATTTGCGGAAATCTCAACCTGATAATAACCACTAGTCGTACTAGTTGGTGCTTGTGCCTGGGGGGTTCCATTTACGCAGTAGTAGTCATCTATATATTGATAATTTTGAGAGACTTCCCGGGCGTAAGTGAACTTGGTGCCAGGATCAAAAAAACCACCCTTGGCCAGTACATAGCTGCCGCTAAAACCATTATCGTCTGGCGTAGTTTTGCCGGCAGCCGTTTTCATGGCTGAAAGGTTGTGAGGATCGTAATAGTAAGCTAGCGAAGTTGGGGAAGCCGCAGCTGCCGTGCCAAAGCTTAGCAACGGCAACAGCATAGATAGCGCCGTACATGATATAAATAAGGCAGCCAGCAGACGATGTTTCATTTTTATCTTCGACACATTACCTTAACCACTATAGCACAGAGCCGGACAGGGTTGCCAACAGCGTAATTTGCCACTATAGTTATATAAAATGTTCCGCATAAAACAGAGAAGCAAGATTAAATTGAGCGGCCGCTGGCAAACTATTAGGCGAGCGGTGGTAGTGGGGCTGAACATCGCGGTTTTTAGCTTAGCGATGTCTGGAGCTGTCGTGTCGACGGCTTCTGCTGACCCCTCCTCTAATAACGCCAGCGAAAATTATTGTATATCTATAACAAAAGCTCCAGTTAGTTCATCGGTAAGGTCGGCCTGCACCGGCACTATGGTTCAGGACGCCAGGAATGTAGCCAGCAACTATTGTACGAGCTCATCAGCTACAGATCAGGAATCTTGTATAACTACCAAGGCTAATAGCTTTATCAAACAGGCTGTTGATAAGAAGCCTAAAACGGCCTCGGATTTTACTAATGACCTTAAGAAAATCCTAACAGCCACAGGCTATAGCCTGACCAAAGCCACGCAACAATCTAGCCAGGGCCTGCCGCCACAGACGACTTGTATCGACGCCAATAACACTAGCTGTGCCGATCCGGCCGTCACTTGCTCCAGCAACAAGTGCGACCTGATTGCTAATTACCTTAGCCCGACCATTAAACTGCTGGCAGCGGTGTTTGGCACGGTTGCCGCTATATCTATAATTATGGG
The DNA here is from genome assembly GCA_036276195.1 of Saccharimonadales bacterium (SeqCode). Lineage (GTDB taxonomy): Bacteria > Patescibacteriota > Saccharimonadia > Saccharimonadales > UBA4665 > DATBED01. The sequence goes on from DATBED010000071.1 coordinate 3,845, forward strand.
CGGGATTAACTACACGACTTCGGAGGGTGATCCGCAAAAAGCCGGCCGGGCCAAGAGCCGCATAACCAACACTGTAATTGCCGTAGTAGCCTTCTTATTTTTGTACGCCTTCTTGCAATTTTTGATTCCGGGAGGAATATTTAATAGGTAGCCTATGATGCTTGAAAAATTATTTACCATTTTTGCCTCGCCGCCAGCCAGTCTTCATTGCGAGAAGACATTTTTGACATTAATTACCTGGTATCACTACTTGCCAAGTAGCGACTTTCCGTCCGGTAGTTGTGATGTCAAGGGCTTTTACCTTGGAATACCGGGTGACGGTAGCGGCAGGCTTTCCGATTTACCTTTGGTGTTGGCGGCTGTGATTGATGACCTTCTACAAATTGCCGGGTTGGTGGCCTTGGCCTTTGTTCTAGTCGGTGCTATTAAGTACACGGCCAGCCAAGGCAGCCCAGACGCGGCTGCTAGCGCCCAATCAACCATCATCAATGCCTTAATTGGCTTGGCCATAGCCGTTACGGGCGTGGCTTTTATTAACTTTATCGGAACACACGTAGGCCGCTAAAATGATAGACATATTACGCGTTGTAGCCGACTTATCCCCAGTTTGCGCCGGTGGTAGCTGTGGCTTGCCGACTGCCCAAGCCGATCAATCGGCCATTGATAACATCTTGCAAATAGTCTTTGGCATTGTCGGCGCCTTATCGCTCCTGATGATTACCGTTTCGGGTTTGCGCTACATTCTGTCGGACGGCAGCCCCGAAAAGACGGCCAAAGCCAGGGGCGGCCTGATTTATGCCCTGGTTGGTCTAACAATTGCCCTGACCGCCGAAGCGATAGTAACCTTTGTATTGAAGCGACTATGATGAAACGCCTATTTTTTGCTCTAAGTTTGGTGGGCATGTGCCTAATGGCTGTGCCGCAAACAGCCAGTGCCTTTAATCTGTTTGGCGGTGTAGATTGCAGCCAGGCTCAGGCTGCCAATTCGGCTGTTTGCCAAAAGCAGCCCGACAACCCTATATCGGGCTCGGGCGGCCTGATCTTGAATATAGCCAACATTATCGCCTATATAGCCGGAATTGCCGCTGTTATTATCATAATAATCGGCGCCCTGCGACTAATAACTTCCGGCAGTGATACCAGTAAGGGCGGCCGGGTTGACGCCGATGTGGAAAACGCCAGACGATCCATCGCCGGCGCTCTGATCGGCATAGTTGTAATAATCATGGGAAAAATTTTAATTACATATTTAGTAAACAGGATAAAATAATGAAGAGCATGAAAAGAACAATATTAAACCTAGTTTTGGCGCTGAGCTTGGCGGTTCCAGTATTGGCGGCGCCAGGAATAGCTCTGGCAGCGACTCCCTCTGACTGCCCCGGGGGCAGCACTCCGCAAGGCCAGGCCCTGACAGGCATTGGCCAAACC
>DATBED010000072.1:0-58129 GCA_036276195.1 Saccharimonadales bacterium (SeqCode)
TCGACAGGTGTAACACAGCAGCCCTCCTCTCTTAAATATTCTTAAATATCTTTAGATAAATACCCCATAACATTTTGCTTTTACTGCATACTATACCCTTACTATTTTATGATTCTGTTAAATTCTTTACGCAGTGTGGTAGTAGATCCAGCTAGCCACAGTTGACATAGTCTGACCCATCCTGTTAATTTGTAAATTAGACTATATGAAGAAACTTACAAAAATAAACACGCAAGGCTTTTCTCACGATATTCTAATAATGCTATTTGTGGCAATATTTGCCATAGCAGGAGTAGCCCACTTAGTGTCGAGTCACGCCGACATTCCTAATCCTGGGCCGGCCTCTAGTGCCACGTTGGTGGCAGCTAACTGCTCGCCAACTTGGGTCAGCGGCAACCAAATGGTATTTAATCAAAGGGGTTCTAATGGCCTTTTTAATGCCTATATTGGCGATATAAACTGCCAAAACGCTAAGACTCTCTTGCCTGCTACCGGTGGAAATGTGGGTGCTTCCAGCGTCACACCAGACGGCCAATATGTGGCTCTTGAAGAGGCCTACGGTCCGCAAAAGACCTTTTCGGATTCGCAACCCGGCAAAGGTGTAAATAATGAAATCGTGCTGCTGGATAGAAATACTGGCCGGATCACAACACTTACAACCGGAGGTCTGGGAACTATCTGGGCCAGCCTTAATTCCACCGCCACCAAGATCACCTGGTCGCAAATGGTGAAGACACCGCTTAATTCGGGCAGCATAAAGAATTATGCACTAGGAATCTGGCAAATACACGCAGCCGATATTACCCCTCAAGGTACCTTGGCAAACGAAAAGGTATGGAGCCAGCCGAACGATCAAGGGTTTTATGAAACGTATGGTTTTTACGGCAATCAGATCATGTTCGCCTCTGATGCCGGCGTTTATCCTAAAAGTAGTCTGGGTAACTGGCTGTCGTCGCAGGATTGGCTGATAGATAGCACGCTGCCTAGCGGGTCGACAGCCGTGCGCGTTTCTCAACCGTTGCCCAATGGTTTTGGCGGAACCTCAAATGATTATCATGAGTTCATGTCTGTGGCTCCTTCCGGCACGTTTAGCGACAGCGGACCTTGGTTCTTAACTAGCATTGTTTACCAAGCGAACGGTGGTATGGATTTGTGGCGGATGAAGCCCGATGGATCAGGCCTGCAGAGGTTAACCTATTTCAACGGGCTCCAATCTCGCTTGAGCTGGCAGCAAGTGCAAGGTTACCCGGCCCCGCAGTATACCATCGTAGCCAATCTGGCAATCGACCCCAATAACCCCAAAGTTATTTACGCCAATATAATTCATTCTCTCAGTGCCTCTCAAATCGATTGCTGGAAAATCCAAATAGCTCCGTAGCCGTAAATTGACTGGTTGGAGTTATGTTGACAACAATACTTCAAGATGCAACACTTTAAGCATTAGTAATTTATTAAGAGAAAAACTATGGCAGCTAAAAAATCATCAAAAACATCCAAAAAGGCCTTTCTTAACCAAAAAAGAACATACACTAACGCGCAGGTCTTAGTATTCGTGCTTATATTCGCATTGGTCGGCATATGGGCGATCTTGCAATCATCGGCCGCTCCGTCAGCCGGTAAGGGTGGCCACACCAATGGCGGCACAATTAGCGCGCCGCAACTAGTAACCGATAATAACAGCAACGGTATCATTAATTACGGGGATTGGGTGACCTTTACTATTTCGACCACAGCCACCACGACGCCTTACGTGGCCTTGCAGTGCTTCCAGAATGGTGCGCTAGTGCTCAATGGCCGTGACGGCTACTTTGATGGCGCAATAGGCAATCGTACTTTTGGCCTCTCTTCCCCAACTTGGACAAGCGGTGCCGCCAATTGCACAGCTAACTTGATTACCCCGCCCTCCAGTAACGGTAAATACACGATTCTAGCCACTACCAGCTTCCAAGTATATCCGTAAAGAGACCGACGCTTAATTGCCGTAGAGCCGTTGGTGCCAGTAGCGGATTTCCCAGGACGGCCCTAACTGAATACCATTCTTAACATAATAGTTTTCTCTGGCTGGGACTTCAATGGGGTCGCCGACAACGATACTGCCATCCGGGTTTTGCTTGAACTGCTCGACGTTCATTTGCAATCCGGCCAGTTGCGGGGCCAGTTGGTGCACGTAGTTGATCCAAGTTAAAGCATCGGCCTCTGTTGAGACTCCATCAGATTGACCGACAAAGTCTTGCAGATCAAGGTAGAACGGTGATGGGATCTTGGCAAACAAGTCTTTCAAATTAGCTTGGAGACTTGGCAAGTTCATGTTATTGGACACACTAGTGTAGGTGCTCCAAAAGGCCGGTGACCACATGAAAGCCTTACTTGACGATACGCCGGAAAGCGCCTGCTCTAGCTGGTTTATGTAGGTTACGTAGCTGGTCTCAATGTTACTATCCCAAAAGCCGGCCAGGTTAGCTTCGTAGGTAATATACCAGTCGGCTTTGACTGTGGGATAGCCGGTTTTGAAAGCCTTGGCTAATGTTGTGGATTGGCTAATATTGAGGCTACGGAAATTAGGATCCTCAATACCTTGAATATATTTAGAGCCGCTGCCCGTCCATGGAAGGTCGATGGTGCCAATATAGGCACGGTCAAAGGCGGGCGTGGAGCCTCCAGGCAAATATGGCTTCAGTATGTCTAGGTAAGTGGTCAGTAAGTTGCCGTTCTGATCGGCAATATCTTGCAGTACTACAACGTTAATATAGCCAGGTTTGTTGGGGTTACGATGATCTTTCCTAACAGAATCCAGGTAGGATTTAAGCTTAGCCGGCGTTATGGTAGACGACAACGAAGACACCTGAATCATCAGCCCCATTGGTGGTTCGCCTGTAGTAATGGAGGCGGCATGACTGGCCACTGCGTAACCAGCTCCGCCAATAGTAAAGATAACCACGAACACCAATATGAAAAGATCGTGGGAAAGCCCACGGCTGCCTAATTTATTGAGTTTAATGGCTCCTACCCCTGTTTCGCGTCAATAAATATGCCTGTAACCTGAGGAGCCCTATATACAACGCCATCGCCAGAATGGCTATACTGGTGGCGGTTTTTTGTGACACTCCGAATGCTTCCAAAATGCCAAAGGTAATTGCTGGTATTAAAATAATAACCGCCACTAATACCAAGCTGTTTTTCGGGAAGGGCACGAACATATTTACATCGTAGCACTTCAGGAAGTTTTCAGGCAATAGTCACGCTTGAGCAATCTATTGTTCGACGAAAGTCAGGGCGTGGCCGATTTTACCGGCTCGGCCGGTGCGGCCAATTCGATGAACGTAATCTTCGTAGGATTGCGGGGACGAATAGTTAATTACATGGCTAATGTCAGACACGTCGAGGCCTCGAGCGGCAACGTCAGTGGCAACTAAGACATTAATCTGGCTGTCTTTAAATCTTTTGAGCACCCGCTGTCGCTGTGACTGTGATTTGCCACCATGGATGGAGTCAGACGAAAAGCCTCTGGCTTCCAGCTCCTTCGATAGCTTTTCCACACTGCGATGGGTATCGTCAAAAACCAAGGCCTTCACAGTTGCCTCTTGAATTAATAGGTCATGCAGTTTGCCTATTTTGTCGCTGCTGGAGCTAAAATTAATGATATTTTGCTCGACATGATCGCTGCTCTCACCTTGCTTAACCGAAATTAAGAGCGGGTCGTGGGAAAAGCCGTCGATTATGGCTTTCACCTTGTTGTCTAGTGTGGCCGAGAAATAAAAACTTTGCCTTACGCTGTTGGTGCGGCCAAGAATATGACGAATGTCGTTAACAAAGCCCATGTCGAGCATGCGGTCAACTTCATCAAGCACCACTAGGTTGCAATCTGCTAAATCGAGCGATCGACGCTCCAGGTGGTCTTTAATCCTGCCGGGTGTGCCGATAATGATCCGTGGGTTATACCTTAGTTGACGCAGCTGCGGGCCCATAGGCACGCCGCCAATCAATATGGCACCGTTCAGATCGCTGCCTTTGGCAATTTGGCGGCACTGCTCGTCGATCTGTTGGGCCAGCTCCCTGGTGGGCGCCAAAATAATGGCCCGGCTAGTTCGATCCGTTAGTAGCCGGTTCAGCAGTGGAACGGCAAAAGCCGCCGTCTTACCCGTGCCGGTATTGGCGAGTCCTACTACGTCGCGACCCTGCAAACCCGCGGGTATGGCTTGATCTTGAATCGGCGACGGATCGGTAAAACCCATTCTGGTGAGGTTACTCTTAATTAAGGGGTTTAGGGCAAACTCGGCAAAGGTGTGGGCCGGTGAATACTGCGTCGCGGTTTGAGGCTTGGCGCTCTGTATAAAGCGCGAAGGGTGGATATAGTCTTTGCGTCTAGCTTGGCCGCGGCCATGGCGGTCAGGCCGTTTGTTTTGATAATAGGGCATAAAAAATGAATCCTTTTGATTAGTACTTAATGAATCGGTTGTCTACAATGAACATCGAGTCAATTAAGTGCATCTCTGGATCCATTAGAAACAATACTATAACTTTAGCATAATTGGTTTAGATATGCAAAAAGAAATTAAAAAAGCGGAGCCCTTAAAAATTAATACGGGCAGTCTTTAGTAATAGACCTTGACTGTATGGCTTGGGCATCTTGCACTAAGGCATGCGTTTGCCAGTAAAGCTTACTTTCGGTGCTTTCGTGCTCGTCGCCGGGGAATGCCGGGCTGGAAGGGCCAATCCAGGCATCTTGTATCTCGTAATCACCATTGTCGTCTTTCTCTACGATAAGGGTAAATATCTGGCTAGGCTGAGGGTAGCGATTTTTGGCAAACCGCGAGAACGTCGCCGTCTTCATTGGCTGGGCATAATAGATGACATCTTTCTCGCTCGTCGCCACGATGTCGGTAGTGCCGATGTTGCGCCCCATATCGCGTTCAATTATTATTCTTACGCCTTTAAGATCCAACGGCAAAAGCACCTCTTTAACGAGATTAATCAGGTATGGACGGCGGCTCAAGTAGCGCCCGGCCGGCGACGCAATAAGATTAATATAAATCTCATATCCACTATCAGACTGGGCTATCGTGTGCCTATACATAAATGCTCTTACCCTAAGTATACCCTATTCCGCCCAAAACCCCTCCCAGAACCCCGGCAAGGTGTGGTTCTGTCCATCTGAGCAAACGTTGCTTCTATAATTCCAACATAGTGTTCGTTAGGACGTTCGTCGCCAACGGAAAACAACTAGTCACATCTGTTAGGCTTCGCATAGTTTACGGGTTGGGCCACTCCCTTTTATTGGCGACGTATAAAGTATGGCATTTGCCATACTTTATACTGCTGGCCTGGAAAGTAGTGACTGAAGGACACGTGATAGGTGCAAGGCAAATCAATCTATGCTATAGTATAAGTAAGCAAGTGGTTACTAGAACCTCTCCGTTATCATAATTAGTTCTTCAAAACTTACTATCATCGCGGTCAGACAAGTATTAAACGAGCGATATTAGTTAAAAGAAGGAATAAATAACATGGCAATGAAACTTTACGTAGGTGGTCTGGCATACAGCGTCACCGAACAAGAACTAGAGGCATTATTTGCTGAATACGGTAAAGTTACCAGCACGGCAGTTATAAAAGATCGTGACAGCGGCCAGTCTAAGGGCTTTGGCTTTATTGAAATGGCAGACGATACCGAAGCTAAGGCTGCAATGGCTGCCCTGAATGGCAAAGATGTCAGTGGACGCTCAATTATGGTCAATGAGGCTCGCCCACAAGAAGATCGACGCTCCGGCGGCGGCTTTCGTAAATCTTACTAAGATAACTATTTAAAGGTAAATAGTGGTGCTGGCGGAAGGGCCAGTTTCTTAAGAGACGGGCACTATGAAAATTAAGCAACGCATTGAGATAGTGGCTTCCACCCAAAGCGGGCTTAGCCCGATGGGAAGTAAGTCACGCGAGTCGGTGCTGGCTGTCCTAGCCAAGCACTATAGCTCCGTTCGCATTACAATTGTTAATAGTGAGTCAGATCTCGAAGCACTAGTTGACCGGCGACCCGACTTAGTTTTTCTGGGAATGAAGCTTGTGCTGAGTGATCAGAGCTTGGGCTTGCGAGACCCGAATAAGATCTGGGTGAGTCAGTACCTTGACGAGCACGGCATAGCCTATACGGGGTCTAATCACCTAGCTCACGAGCTGGAGATCAATAAGGCCTGGGCCAAACAGTGTGCCTTAAGTGCCGGGCTTCTAACCTCGCCTTTTCACGTTATCGAGAGAGGCCAATGGCAGACTACAGAAGATACTTACCTAACTTACCCGGTTTTTGTTAAGCCGACTAGTCGGGGTGGCGGCCAAGGCATTAACAGCCAATCGGTAGTCTATAATTATGGCGAATTGAAAGCCAAAGTTAGGTCGCTGGCACTTGAATTGCACTCCGATTCGCTAATTGAAGAGTACTTGCCCGGCCGAGAATTTAGTGTAGCTATTCTGAAAGACGAGGCTTCGGCGCATTATTCGGTGATGCCCATAGAGCTTATCGCTCCCCTTAACGAACGCGGCGCCCGTTTGCTCAGTGCGGAGGTAAAAACCGCCGACACGGAACGTTCCATAAAGGTGGCAGACGAAGCAATCAAAGCTTCGGTTTGTGAGCTAGCTATCAATGTGTTTAAGGCTTTGGGGGCGCGTGACTATGGCCGGATAGATATTCGCCTGGGTGAATCTGGCGAGCCTTATTTTCTGGAAGCAAACCTCATGCCAAGCCTCAAAAAGAACAAGGGCAATTACTTTCCTAAGGCCTGCCGCCTCAACATTGACCTTGATTATGAACAGATGATTCTGGGTATTGCCAGGCTTGGCCTGGCACGCGCCAAGAGCGCCGACGAAGCTATAGCCGAAGCCGGTACTATAAAAATCCTGCCGACTCTAGAGCCAGTATTCTAGCCCGTAGTACTTAGTATGGGCTGCCTGAAGACGAGTTGCTGGTTGGTTGGGTTGAGGAACTTGAAGGGGCCGTGCTGGTCGATTGAGACGAGGAAGAGGCAGCAGCCGGTTTAGCTATGCTGAAATTAGCTACGCCATTACCGGTAACTTGCCCACTGCTATCAGATACAAAAGTGTAAAGAGGCATTCCATTGTATGTAAATTGTGTTTGCCCGTTATCGGTTCGCTTTAAAGTGCCTACGCCTGATGGTAGCCCAGTGGTTGAGCCCGTGTCTTGATAGGCTGGCCAGCTAGCCAGTAATGATCCGGTTACGTTACTTACGCCGGAGCTATCGCTATTGTAGGTATATAGCGCGTCACCCTTTGGCTCTGCCAGGTAACTTCCCAGACTTGAATTAGTTTTGGTTACCAATACGGCATTATTAACTGCTGGTGCGCTAATCTTCGTTGAGGAGCTTGTGGCCACAGTAGCTTTGGGTGATTTATGGAAGATAGCGTAGCCGCCAACTATCACAATAATCACGACGACTATTCCTATTAACATTGTTGAATTCTTCTTCATCTTGCATCCTTTCGTTAAACAAATCTGAACTAATAGCTTATGTACAGATCTCGAATTTTACTTCCTACATTGTATAACGATGCAACCGCCGTTTTGTTACACACAGCGCCGATTTAGACGTTGCTTAGAGATATGAGGGTGTTATTTATGACCTCACGCTCCGAGCTTGGAGCCATATTAGCTGCCTGTTGCAAATTAGTCTTGCAATACTCAAATACTGCATAGTTTGCAGGGGCTGATTTATAAGCTGATGCCTCGGTTTGATAGTCTGCAAGTGTGGCCAGAACCAGATTCGAATTGGCGTGCTCAGCTATAAGTTGTTTGACCTCCTGAGCTCGTTTCATCATAACGGTTCCCCTGAAGTCTGGATCTACCGACATAGAAAGATTATCAGATAGTTTCTGCACAGGGTATAACATACTGCCAGGCAAGACAGTTTGGGACGATATAACTAATGCCATTCCAAGTGCCAGACCCGTTATTGATGTTATTCCAATCGGCAAAAGTTTCTTCCATCTACTTTGGTATTGCCTGCGCGATTGATATTTCGACAATGAACCGCTAGAGTTTTTTAGCTGTTTAAGATTAGTCGCTAAAGGCAATAATCCTTTAATTTCTGAATCGGTAGCACCGGCCAATTTTAGTTCTTGTCTTAGATTGTTGGATTGATGCTTCATTGCAATTGCTCTTTCAGCTTCTTTAGGGCTCGATATTGGATAACTCGCACATTACTCTCGCTAAGGTTCAGGCTAGCAGCAACTTGCTTACATGATTGACCTTCAATAAAACGCAACGTAACTACGGAGTGCATGTCTTCAGGTAGTTTACTCAGTGCTTTTCGCAAGTCTTGGATCGCTAGCTCTTTATCTAGTAGCTCCCCTGCGCTTGGCCGGACGTCTTCATGCAAAACGTCGGTATCTTCGACAAATAGCTCTTTCTTCTTCCGCCAGTGGTCAATCAATACGTTACGGGCAATCAGATACAGCCAAGCCTTCTCTGAACTTCCACGAAAACTCTCCCTTGAAGCCCAAGCTTTTTCAAAGGTGCTACTTGTTAGATCTTCTGATAACTGAACATCTTTTGTTCGCCAGAACAAGAACTTATAGATAGCTTTAGAATGCGACTCATAAGCAGCTTCAAAATTATCAGTTGATTCTAACATCTCCTTATTATCTAACGGTTCGTCATCCATAATGTTACATCAATTGTAACTCACTAGAGGAGTTAATTAAGTAATGATGTAGGTAAGAGTAGTTTCAGAAGCTACCGCTAACCGCCAAAGCATATTCCCCAACTGCAAGTACGGTTGGATCCTTTGTTTTATAAGCTGTAGCAGCCGAGAAAATAAAGAAGTCATTGAGGCTAGTTTATATTCACGAGTGCCCGAGTAGTTTAGCTGGTCTATAGATGGTGAGGAATCTTCGGTTATCCAGGCGAGCAGTTCTGGCGTAAACAACTCTTGCATTAGTTTCTTTACGGTTGCTTCTTCGTAATCTAGGTTGAGTGCTTCTAGTAACTCAACAAAGATATGCTCAATTACTTTCATCTCAATAGCTGAACTCTCGTCACCATCATCTGTTTTTTCATAGCTTGCTTCTAGTGCTTCGCTTAAAGACTTTAGGGCCGTCTCGGCAGCTTGAGCCTTAGCCGGTTCAAGTGTTTTAATATAACTGCTTAGCTCAATAAGTAAATCAATTGGCTCTTTAGTTTCCGCCTTAGTTTCAGCTAGTTCTGCAGCTGACTCTCTTAAACTGACGTTTATATCAGTCGCTGAACCTAATTCTACTTCATGCAGAACTGTCTCAGAGTCCAACTCTAAAGCTTCAAAATCCAACCCCAAACCATCAACTACCCATTCCGGGTCTTCAACTACTTTATTGTCAGTATCAACCTCGGCCATTAGCCCCGATTTTTCTAGTACATCCTCTTCGTTCGGTTCAGGGTATTCTAGACCTAGCTTTGTCATAATTTCATCGACGGCAGGGGAGGTGTCCGCAGCGGCATTTTCGGCTTCAAATTCTTCTGGGCTCGGATCGACTACAGGATGAATTTGTGTTTCAAGATGAGCTGTATCATCTATTTTGACCGATCTCTTAGCTTCTGTCTCTTTGGGATCAATGATGTCGACAATCTTTACAGCAGTAGACACCGTTTGGTTATGGGGTTGTACAGCTCCATCAATTTCATCAATTATTCGAGCATCTGCATCATGAGTATCTGTATCAAAAGTATATTGCTGTAAAACATCTTCAGCTTCTGCTACAACTGCGTTCGATGCATTATCTTCGACCGGTTTAACTCTAGGTTCGTCGGTTCCTACGTTCAGCTTGGCACTAGACTTAGTAGCTAGCTCTACAATCTCAAGCGCAGTTCTTGCAACATGTTCTTGGGCTAATATACGTTCAAAAGTTTTATCCGGTTCTATTGTTTTAACAGGCATCCTATCTACGTTACTATCGATTTCCGTAGCGGCGGTAGTTTCGCTGCTCTTTGCAGGATTGGGTTTTTCTACGGGCTTAGCTTTATTTACCTGCTTCTCGGCCTCTCTTTTAGCTCTTAATTCTCGAGGTGTTGGTGCTCGCTGAGACGGATCGTCAGTACCTTCCACTCGTTCTATAAGTTGTTCGAGGCTCGTTATACCTAAGTTTTTTAAGCACTGTGGAATCGGGGCATTCGGATTATCTTTAAGTCGTTGCGTCATTTCGTTCATCGAACCGTCATGCGCCGATACTGCTGCAAACTTCTCGGTATCAATAGGGAGTTTCGGCGCATCCGCAAGATCAATAGGAGCGCTCGCGACCGCCTCTACTAAAGGCTTGGCTGGTTCTGACCCATGCTTCAAGGGCTTACGACTTACCGCTTGGGTGGCTTCCATCCCACCGATAGTTTTAGGCATAGAGTCTAGCTTGATCCGTCCGAATTACCCAATGTGGCTTGGTAGTCGGCTATACCGTTAAAAACAGCTGCTCGGATTTTATCAATGGGCATGTCGTCCATGTAGTGGGCACTGTGGGCAAGGCCGTACTCAACCGTTGCTTTCTGGCCGTTCCACAGCATGTTCTGCCCGAGTACTTCCTCGCTGATGTCACAAAATTCGGCGATCTCTCTACCTGCTGCCCATTGCTCGTCAGTCAACTCTTTTAGTTGTTTTTGCTCCGGTGTCATACTTGTTTACTATAAGCAGTACCGCTATAAATGTCCAGATTATGCTCGAGTATTGTTAAACTTTTGGTACAAACTCGTAACATGCGCGTATCTGGCTTGGCTGTTTACGGCCATAAGGTTATCATAAGCTTGCACTAACTAAGGAGGAACATTACTATGGCAAAATTTATGGTTTTCTACATATCAAAAACACCGGCTAGTCAACAAATGGCTAGCGCTACCCCAGACGAAATGAAAGCCAGCATGGACGAATGGATTCAGTGGAAAGACGAAGCCAGCAAAACAGTTGCCGTAGAATTTGGCATGCCCTTGCAGCCAACCAACAGCATTTCGGCCGCTGGCGTAGGTGACGCCCATACTCCCGTCTCCGGGTACTCTATTTTAGAGGGAGATAAAGAAGAGGTCATCGAAGCCTTGAAGAATCACCCACACTTGAAGCAGCCAGATACTGCCATTGAGCTGCTCGAATTCTTGACCATGCCCGGAATGTAAGCCGAGGCACATTTTCTTGATAACTATGCAAATGAGCCGGTTTTAATTTCGCCGGCTCTTTTGTAGTTGGCTAGAATGACGCCGCTTGGTAAGGCCTGAGAGTTTAATAATTCAAAAGCGGCAGGGATTGTGCCCTCTGCAAATAAACGCTTCCCGTTGCCAAGCGTAACTGGGTATACTCTTAGCCGTAGCTCATCAACCAGATCGTTCTTCAGGAGTGTTTGCATAAACGCGCTACTACCCCACACGTGAAGTGTTGGGCCGCCGTCTGCTTTCAATGCTTTAATTTTAGCCACCACATCACCATGGATAAGAATTGATTCTTTCCAGGTAAGATCTACGCCTTTATCTGATACGACGTATTTTTTAGCTTTATTAAACGGGTCGGCTATGAAGCCTGTCTGCTTAGGCCAATACCCAGCAAATATCTGATACGTCTTTCTGCCTAACAGCAAGTCAAATGGTACACTCAATTCTTTGTTGATTATAGGGCCGAAGGATTCATCGGCATATGGGGTGGTCCAGCCGCCATACTTAAAGCCGCCCGAGGTGTCTTCTTCTGGCCCGCCGGGTGCCTGCATAACCCCGTCAAGACTAACCATCGTAAAAACAACTATCTGCCTCATGTCTTTATCGTAGCACCTGCCAAGGACTTCTGTCACCTTTAGTGCGCATCATGGCTGCGCCTGTCGAGCAGGAACCTTAATGCGGAATTTCGATCCAAACAGTCGGCTCGTTTCCAATACCCCAACCGTCATGACCAGGAGGAATGGAAGCGATGTCACCAGCACCGTATTCTAACTGTTGCCCACCATCCATCTTAACTGCCATCTTGCCTGATACCATGTAAAGCAAATGCTCTACCGGACAGCTGTCTGTCTTAAACACTGGTTTTAAGTCGATTGACCATTTCCAGCCAGGCTGCGCACTTATGCGTTGAAGTTTTAGGCCATTTATGTCAATAATGTCTACGCTTACCTTATCTGCAGGATGCGTAGACTCGTCGGCAGTATCGAAGTTCTTTTTCGTCAAGTTGCCCATATGTTAATGGTAACAGTTAATTATCAGTATAAAAACCTACAATGGCCGAACAGGCTGATTATGCTCGGCATGATGGACCCGGCTAACAAACCATATCAGGCTTATAGCTCCTAGAATAATGTACCCGAGTAAGAATCCTACACTGTCCCAAAGAGCGTGCAATAAAACCACTCCTATGAAGGTATATATAAACAGTCGGAACCGGCCAGGCCCAGGATGATTTTTAGCATGCCAAAGTGCTCCGGCAAGCAAGCCTGTCCAAGCAATATGTGCGGCTGGTGCCAAAATACTGCGGAAGAGCAAGAGCTGCACCGTGGCCGTGACGTTGCCATGTGATAGCAACAAAGCAACCAGGCCATAGCCCATGCTTTCTAAAGCTGCAAAGCCAGCTCCCGAGGCTGCGCCAATGATAATACCGTCGTACTCGTTGCGGTAGGGCTTACGAAACAAGAAAAAAATTGGCACAATCAACTTGGCCAGCTCTTCTATTATTCCGATAAACAAGGTTGGCAGGCCACCAAGTTGCCGTACTGTGTCATATTCCAGCCGACCAGCTACAACCGTACCTAGTACCCCGCCCCAAATTACACATAACCCTAATGTTACCCACGGAACATCAGGCTGGCGTGTACCGGTATATAAAAGAGCGCAAAAGGCCAGAGGGATGGTAAAGGTTCCAACCATTAGAAGCGAGGGCACGAAGTTGGGATTGCCGGTAGCTACCAAAGCTCGTTCCAGTAAGTAAAAGAGCAAAAGCCCACCAACAAGGATTTTTAACCAGGTCCATCTCCCCAGGCTTTCCATTGATTAAACATAACGCTGTTGCCAGATAAGTTCAGTGAGATATTGAGCAGACACCTGATAAAAAAGTGCTCATACTGGCTATATTGGACTAAATAGGGGGTAAGCGTATGGCTGATGGCATCTGTGATATAGACAAAACGCGGCCGGCGACACACACTGTGCGGGTGAGCCGAAACGGCAGTAAAACCGAGATGGAATTGTGTGATACTCATTACCGTCAGTTAATGCAGAGTCAAGCGCAAACCTCACCATTTGAAAGCCTTTTCTCCGGTTTTGGCGACTTGTTCGGGGATGACTTTCCAAGCTTTGCATCCCAACTCGGCTACCCCTTGCCGCGTGACCGCGAAGCCACCAATATAGAGGAGTATATCTCTGAACATACCAAAGAAATTATCCAGCAAGCCGCCGAAACAGCCCTGAAATTCGGCCGACGTGAAGTCGATACCGAGCATTTGCTTTATGCTTTAGCCGACAGCGAAATTGTGCAAGAGATTTTTAAGCAATTTAAACTTAAGAGTGAGGATGTGAAGGGCTATATTGAAGCCAATGCGCCCCATGATGAGCACGGCCCAAGAGACAATGAGACGGTTGAAGTCACCGTGTCGCCACGCATAAAGCAAGTGCTGGAAAATGCCTTTCACGACTCACGCGAGCTTGGGCACAGCTATGTTGGGCCTGAGCATTTGTTGCTGGGCTTATTGCAAGAAGATGAGGGCATGGCTGGCGAGCTTTTACGCCGCTATGGCTTAACCCCTGAAGGTTTACGCCAGAAAATTGTCAAGGTTGTCGGTGAAGGAGCTGAAAAAGGCCGGGTGGAAGGTCAAACTACCACACCACAGCTAGATAAATATTCCCGCGACCTTTCCGAACTGGCCCGTCAGGGCAAGCTTGATCCGGTCATTGGCAGAGCCAAAGAAATTGAAACGACCATTGAGATTCTTGCCCGACGTACAAAGAACAACCCGGTGCTCATTGGTGAGCCGGGTGTTGGCAAGACGGCCATTGTCGAGGGCCTGGCACAGCGTATTTATAACGGTAATGTACCGCAAGTCCTTCAAGAAAAGCGGGTGGTTGAACTCAGCCTCAATGCCATGGTTGCCGGTAGTAAGTATCGCGGTGAGTTCGAGGAACGGATTAAAAATGTGCTGGATGAGATCACCGCTCATCAGGACGAGCTAATAATTTTTATTGATGAGCTACACACCGTGGTCGGTGCCGGGCAAGGTGGTGGCGAAGGCGGCATAGATGTGGCTAACGTTATGAAGCCAGCACTGGCCCGTGGCGAGCTCCACCTAGTCGGCGCTACCACCCTGAACGAATACCAGAAATACATTGAGAAGGATGCAGCCTTAGAGCGTCGATTCCAGCCGGTTACGGTGCCCGAACCAACTGTAGAGCAAACCATTGAAATTCTGCGAGGCCTGCGCGATAAATATGAGGCGCATCACAAGGTCAAAATTACCGATGAAGCCATTGTAGCGGCAGCTGAGCTAAGCGACCGTTACATCGCCAACCGCTTTTTGCCCGACAAGGCTATCGACCTAATCGATCAAGCCGCCTCAAGGGTGCGGATTGGTGCCGATACCTACACTCAGGATATGCAGGATCTCGATACCAAAATCGGACGTACCAGACGAGAGCGTGACTATGCCGTTAATCATAAACAGATGGAAGAGGCTGGCAAACTCGAGCAGGAACTTAAGAAACTATCTGGCCAAAAAGATGGCCTGGATAGCAAGTGGCATGCCCGAAAAGGCGTCACCTCCTCAGAAGTTCTGGTAGAACACATCGCCCAAGTCGTTTCCAGCATAACCGGCATTCCGGTTAGTGAACTGACTGAAGAAGAGAAAGACAAGCTGCTTAAAATGGAGGAGCGCTTACACGAGCGGGTTATAGGTCAAGACGAAGCCGTCGAAGCTGTGGCCGACGCTATACGTATGAGTCGTGCCGGTCTGAGCGAAGGCAACCGGCCGATTGCGACCCTTATGTTTCTGGGTCCCACTGGCGTCGGCAAAACAGAACTGACTAAGGCCTTGGCCTGGACAGTGTTTGGCGACGAAGACGCGATGATCCGCATTGACATGAGCGAGTATATGGAGCGTCATAGTGTAGCGCGTCTCATCGGCGCCCCGCCCGGTTATGTTGGCTACGAAGAAGGCGGGCAGCTGACGGAACGTGTCCGGCGCAAGCCCTATAGCGTAATATTGCTTGATGAAATCGAGAAAGCTCATCCGGATGTTCACAACATTCTGCTTCAGGTTTTTGACGATGGGCGACTAACGGATGGCAAAGGTAGAGTAGTAGACTTTACTAATACGATTATCATTGCCACCTCAAACATTGGCGCTTCCCTCATTCACGAGAATCTGACACTTAAAAAAACTGAGCGCAAAACGTATGCGGAGCTCAAAGAAGAACTAAGGCATATGTTGCGCGACTTCTTCCGCCCGGAGTTCCTGAATCGCCTCGATGAAATCATTATTTTTGAAGCACTCGACAAAGAGCAGATTAAACAGATCGTCGAGCTGCAGCTTGATAGGGTCAGGCGTACTGCTCGAGGTCAAGGCATAGAAATAGTCTTCGACAAAACTGTGGTGGAGCACCTCGCCAAAGTTGGCTACCTGCCTGAATATGGAGCCAGGGAGCTGCGTCGTCAAATCAAAAGTGAGATTGAGAATAAATTGGCCAAAGAAATTCTGCGCGGTAATGTCAGTGAGGGCAGCCTTCTTAAAATTGATTATGATAAAACAAAGGCCATCAACATTATTAAAGTGGCTCCAAGCGGACATTCAAAGGCAACTTCATCAATCTCCGCAGCTGACCGGACTTAGCCATGTTTCTAGTCCGGTAGCCTTGGCTGGTAGCCTTGGCTAATGTATCTGCATGAACTATTTCCTCTAGGGGGTTCGTCATCTTTAAACCGCTGTTAATATTATAAACTTATGGGTAAAGTGGGTTGCCTAAGGTACTCTTCAGCCTAAATAGGTAAGCTAGTAAAGCTAATCAAGTTAAAAGAGGAAGCATATGAAAGTAAGTAAATTAAGCAAGATTGAACTTTTGTCGGCAATGAGCATTGTAGTCGGCATAATCTCAGGTGGTGCCGGCATCAGCGCTACGGTCGCGAGCGCCGATAACACATCGTCTAACTTGCAAGCATCCAGTTACATTACGCGCTCGGTGCTGCACGAAGACCAACAGCATTACCAGCAGCACTCTACCTAAAGGAACTACTAGTAAAGTGAGGCAACTAACCATCCTGGACTACTACTCAAGTTAGTGCCTCTGAGGCATAATAGTAGGGTGAAACTATTCAACGATAATAGGACTCGTCAAGCAATAGAACACACTAGTCACTGCCTCATTGGCTGCGGCATAGGTGAGATACTGGGCATGCTGATTGCATCTGGTTTGGGTTGGCACAGGATCGGACGAGTATCTTTGGCTATAGTTCTGGCTTTCCTATTTGGCTACGGCCTGACTTATCGAGGAGTGCGTAAAGAAGTAGCAACCCCTAAAGAGGCGATAAAAATTACTGCTGCAACCGATACGATATCAATAGTGTCAATGGAAGTCATCGACAATATAATTGAGTTCATCATTCCAAACGCTCTAGTTGTTACGGCAACGTCATTCAGATTCTGGTGGGGCTTAGCTTTGGCACTCTCAGTAGCCTTTGTTGTGACGGTTCCCGTAAATCGCTACATGATGGCCAGGCAACCAAACCATAGCCATTAATTCTTGTTAAACCTTCCTGGATTTTCTGTCAAAAATACTGCGTTGGCTGAGCACACCAGTCAGGAACTTTTTGATGCGTTACGACTTTACTTTATATTAGTTTTTAAAGCTTGCTGGATGAAGTTTAAGCGAGCGCGTAGTTGGGCTGTGGTTTCCCAGGTCCAGTGTCGAGTGACCAGAATGATAGCCGCCACAAATGTCGCTAATGTTATTGCTAAGCTACTGCCGGCTGGTAAATGGGTTATAGCTTCCATGCCAGCGCCTACTGCCGCGGCGCACGGCATAGTGAGCGCCCAAGCTATTAGGATGTCCCTTGATGTCTTCCAGCGTACTTTTGCTAAACCGCTGGCGACACCGGCACCCATTATAGAACCGCTAACGGTATGGGTTGTCGATATCGGAAAACCAAAATGAGCAGTGAGTCCCAGTATGCTGGCAGTCGCCGTTTCGGCGGCAAAGCCTTCTGAGGGGTTGAGCTTCACTAATTTATTACCTAGAGTGTTAATAATTCGCCATCCACCAATATAGGTGCCAAGCGCCATAGCGCTGGCTGATGAACTTATGACCCATAGCGGCACATGGAAACTTTTCTCTGGATGACCGGCCAGTAAGGCTAACGCGATGATTCCCATGGTCTTCTGCGCGTCATTCGTTCCGTGCGTGAAAGCTACGAAGCCACCCGAGATTAATTGCATTCGACGGAAAATAGGTTCTACGATATCGGATGATCGATTACGAATTATCCCTCGAATGATTAACATGACTATTCCAGCACTGGCAAAACCTAAGACGGGAGCGGCAAGCGACGGCAAAACTACACTATGTGTTAAGCCATGCCATTTAACGACTTTCCATCCAGAAGCAACTGCTGCCGACCCGACCACGCCGCCGATTAGGGCGTGGGACGAACTGGTAGGTAGCCCACATCGCCAGGTAATCAAGTTCCAGAGTGTGGCGGCAAGTATACCCGCAAGGACAACGTGTAGGGTAATCGCTCCTGGAGCGACAATCCCTTTGGCGACCGTTGCTGCTACTTTCAGCGAAACGAACGCGCCCGCGAAGTTTAGGACGGATGCCCCGAATACCGCTAATTTAGGCGAGACTGCTCTTGTAGAGACGCTGGTTGCTATGGCGTTAGCGGTGTCGTGGAATCCATTAGTGAAGTCAAAAGCCAGCGCAACTACCACGACTGAAATCAGCAATACATCCATCTATCTTTATTTATATCATGCCTAAGAGGTTTGTGTTATTTAAATCCAAACTAAAATTACAACAGATGCAAAGCTAGCCGGACGGGTATAAATTCGTACCATATAGAAAACCCCGCAGCGCCTAGACCTGTATGCACTGTTAGATACTACACTGAAATTTATGACCAAACGCTCTATAGTTTTACACTGTTAAACGAGGGAGGATTAGCATGGCAACAACTAAGCAGCAATCGGCAGCTCGCCAAAATATAAAGAAGGCTCAGGCCAAATGGAAGTCCATGTCGTCCAGGCAACACTCTTTAGCGCAGCCCGAGGGCCGTAAACGTGCTAAGCCCGGAACTAAAGGCACTGGCGATTACTTCCGTATTGTTGTCCGTCCGAAAGAACAATTTACGAGCTTCCGCAACCATGACGTAGGTAAGCCGGGCGGCCTGCAGCGGGTGGCCGGGCATCGCAGTAGTGGCTCTTGGAGCACGCAAGCTTGGCTAATTAGTAAAGACAATGCCCATATTAAAAATAATCAGCTTATTGCGGACAGTAAAGATGCCAAAGATTTATTAAGTACTCTGAGCAGCAAACCAGTTCATGAAAAGGGAGATGTATTTATTGCCAAAGATCGTCGCAACGTGCCCGAAAAAGAAAAACCCACCCCAGCTCAAAAACGTGCTCGCGCCACCAATATCAAGAAAGCTCAAGCAGCCCGCCATGCCTAAGCGGTGGTCAGGCAAAGTTACGAAGAAAAGTGACAGCCTTGATCTTGAGCCCGGCGTCTTTACCTGGAGCGATCCACACAAGATTGCCTTGTCATTAAAAAAATCAGCTGAAATGAGTAAGCGGAACAAGGCTTCTGCGAGGCAATCTGCCATGTCAATGTTGAACTTTTACATTAATCGAGCCGACACACAATGCAAGATCTGGTAAATCAGCCGAAATCGATTCTGGGGTAGACTCGGACGAGCTTTACCAAGAAGGCCGCGTAGGGGAACGAATGCTGACGATGAATCAATCGGCCCAGATGAGGAGCCGCAACCCTTGGAACCAGAAGACTAACTAAGATTTGTTTAATGTTCGAATTAATGCTGGCTTCTGGCTGGGCATTATGTTCCGTGTTAAACAGCTGTTGGTTAGTTCGCCGGATGCTGCGCTTGCTTACGCTTCCTCTTGAGCTGACCCGAATAATTTCAACTACGCTGACTTAATTCAATAACACTTTTCGGCAACCCCATGCTCTTGGCTACGTCTAGGGCACGTGATAATTGGTGCCCAGACTTCAAGGCGTGGGCAAAATGAACACCATTATCGTCCACAGTAAATTCAAAATGGTGTGGAGCCGCAGCCTGTCCGATGCGCTCAACTAGGTCGTGATTATGGGTTGCTAGCTGTACAAAGTGAGGCGTCTGGAGTAGGTGTTGCATGACCGCATAGGTTAAAGCTGCCTGATATCTGCCAGATGTAGTCGAGAAAGCCTCGTCAACAGCAACAAAAGATGCCTTGCTCGTCGCAGTTCTATCCAATATCTGTTGCCAGTAGGCTAGTTCTTGAGCGTAGGAGCTGAGAGTAGCGTCACGCTTCTCAGTCACCCGATCAAGATAGGTGATATTATCCAGTACAGGCATAGTTGCCTCTGCGGCCGGCGAGTAGCCCGTCGCCAAACCAAATAATAGTGCAGCGGTATTCTTTTTAAGGTCAAAGGTTTTGCCAGAGCCGTTGGCGCCAGTCAGTAGCATGCCCCGCTCAGCAGCCGACAGAGCAAGTGGATTGTGAATTTGTCCCTCCTTTGGCTTGAACACGCTGAAAGCATCGCGGAGGCTAATGTCACCAGTTGCATTAAATTGGACCTTGGCAAGTCCCTCGGTCTGGATTATGTCGGCCAGAAGGCAGAGGGCGTCTAGGCTTTGAAGCACTTGCTCGTACTCCGTCAAATCGCGCGGATCTCGATCTAAAGTCGTGTCTGGGGAGTCGCTTTGCAATCGGTTGCTGCAACGGTCGATCTGGTGCTCAAGGTAGTTAGCAGCTTGTTTCAAGTAGATTGAGTCGGCGCCACGCATGGTATGCACCAAATTCCTTGCGGAATCCAGCTGTGCATCGGCAGCAGCCTGCAAGTTAGCGGTTGCTGCAACTGCCAACTCAGCAACTTCTTGCTCGTTAAGGTCGTCAAGGTCGGGATGATCCTCTAGCACTAGTGCTGCCTGCGGGTTTTGTTGGATTGACATGAGTATGTTGATTGACCGCTCCAAGTTTCGGGCCGCGTTAATGGTGTCATGGATATTTGCAAAAGCATTACTTTCAAGTAATGCAGTCAGCATGGCCTGGCGTTCCAGCACTTGGGCTGCTGACTGTCGGGGTGCAAGCAGCACCATGGCTTGCAAAAGTGCCTTTTCTTGGGCTAATGAAAACGCATCCGCATTACCAATAAAGTCAAGAAAAGAGTTTGATGTCTCGGGGTCAGCGGCGCGCTCGGAACGTAAGTTGCCAAAAAGATTATAGAATTGCCGGTCGGTGCTTAATCTCTCGAACACAGCATTTTCGGTAGCTGTAGGGAAAAGCCAATCTAAAGAATCGACCTCCATGGCCAGCGCTTCTCGCTCTTGAGCGCTGAATGGTGTAGCCGCCAGATATTCGTGTTTGATAATTGCTGGGAGCGTCTCATTGCCAGCTAAGTACGCCTCAGCGGCTGCCAAAAGGTCGGGTGGAAAATTCCTGCAACGCGCTACCTCGAGCGAGAGTGAATTGTTGCGGCCGGGCTGTAGTACAAAGTGACGGGTCAGCTTACCGTTGGCCTCCAGCGTCACAGCCAGATGCACAAGGCTGGCCAGAGCGTCCGGGTACGAGGCGGCATTGTCGAGCAACAGATCGTTGTGGGTAGCAGCTAGTATTTTGCCGCCCATGTCAGCAACGCTGCGGTAGACACCTGCCTGCAGGTCAGCCTGATCTTCGGGCGAGGTGGTCGAAAACAGTTCATCACTAAAAACCAAAGCGTCGGTGCCTAGTCGGCGCATAACAACGCCTACGGTCAGCGCTTCGCGCATAAAGGCGCTCAGGTCATTGCTAGCGTTGGTGCCGCCCCGCTCTAGGTAAACAATGGTATTACGGGGGTGAATATTGGCTGTAGCCGCTGGCGCAAATCCTAGGGCCTGCCCAGCCAGCTGTACCATGAACGCCGTACTTAGCGACGCGGATTTGCCCGACGTATTAGGACCGGAGTATATGACAATTGGGGTATCTGATGCACTGTCAATTGGCACCTGTGACATGTCATTCCTTCTGGCATGTTTAGGTATGGTTGGATTCCAGGCAGCGCTAAAGCCAGCTGGTGCGTCGGCATCAAAACTAACCTCGGCCCATCCGTCGTCACGAATGAGCTTGGCGTACTCAAATAGGCTGCCTAGATTGCTGCAGAAAGGCGATAGCTTGTTCCACAAAAGACCGATCATGGCACCTTCGGGGTTAATACGAGCATCCGACCAACCCTCACGTTGCCTTATATGCTGCCCCGAACCATCCAATGCTATAAGCTCATCAAATTGCTGCTTGAGTTCACGCAATTCGGCTCGTTTGTCCCGAAAGGATACAGCAGCAGCTTGGTTTACAGTAGCTGGCAATTCGTCAAGTAGTGCCTCGGCAGCCTCAAAGCCATTACGAACCAGCTCGACACCCTTATGCAACGAAGGCTCAACCTCCAGCTTCTCTACTGGTTCGTAGTTATCGTCATAGATGTCGAATGACCCTATACCCTCAATATAGGCACCGAACAATGTCGTCTCCCTTCCGAATGGGGAAACCTGATAATAGTCACTTAGATCTCGCGTGCCGCGAACAATACCATAGGCTTGATTTTTGCGGCCGATAAATTCGTCAAGTCCGGGGTGCTGGGAAAGAGCTCGTAGGACAGCCTGCCGCTCCTGCGTTTGTTCGAGGCTGACCGGCGGACAGAGCAGTAGCCGTTCCATTGCCTCGGCTTCGTCACTTTGTAGATAATATTCGCGGGATGTGTTGTCTGTTTCAGTTGGCTGGGCAATCCTTACACGTTTATGCAACTGTCTGATACTTAGAAAATTCTGGTTAGAAATAGGCTCGCTACCAGCAGCGGGGTCAATCATGACCACCTTAGCGGCACCTTCAGCTCCAGGCGGTAACCCCATATGCTCAGAGCCAAAAACTTCCTCTGTCTGTTGCCTAGCATGCTCTAGCACCCGAGATTCTATCATCAAGCCTCGTCTACTTCCCGGATCGTGCTCTTGGCTCATGCTACCTCCAACTCGTAAAACATTAAATTGCCATCCTTGTGGCCTAACTTAAATCCGGCAGTTTCATAGATGCGCTGCGCGTCAGCTTGTTTGAGGTTGGTGTCTAGAGTAATTTTTTTGTACCCAGCTTCTTTGACTTCCGCAACAGCAGTTTGGAGCAACAATTTACCAAAACCCTGGCCTCTAAATTCTGGCCGGACGTACATACGCTTCAAAATAACTTCCCCCGTGTTGCCGCTGTCCTTAAGTGCGACCGAGCCGAAAACTTCATCGTCGTTAACTATAACCCATGTGTTGCGGAAGTGAGCTTCTGGTTGAGCGAGGTCTTGGTCTAGTGTTGGATTTGGCGGGAAACCAAACTCTGCATGACTATCATTTACTAGGCTAGCGAACCTCTGCTGATACTTTGGGGCGTAAGGCAATAAGTGTGGCTTATCGGCCGGCTCAAAAACTACAGCAGGTCCCCATTCTTTCTCTGTCTCGTATGTCGGTGCAAATCCTGAGCGTGTAAGCACATCAGCACTTTTTTGATTGTCTTTATGAACGACCGCGAATACACGGGGGTAGAGTGGATTCACATGGGCGGCCAGTGCTTGTACGGCTAGGGTAGCATGGCCGTTGCCTACCGCACTAGCCCTCAACCAATAACCTATTTCAACCTCGGCATCCTTACCTTCATCGACCTTGGCTTTTATCATGCCAACGAAGTGCTCTCCGTCCCAGATACCCATTCGCAAGCTGTTGCCAGCTTCTAAGCGAGCCTGCCTGACGTCATCTATTCTTGTGTACTTTGGCGATACAGTATTTTCATAATTGTCTACATGTTCAGGGTTTTCCCAAACAGCTTCATAATATGCTTCGTCATCTGATGGCAAAGCTAGCTGGCGAAGGATTAAGCCCTCCCGTACTGTAGGTATAATCACCATTTCCTTTTTAAGTACGAGTTCAGCGGCGGCTTCACCAAGTTTAATCTTCAGCGTTTCAAAGCCGGTCACGCTGACATCCTTCCTAATAACATCCCAGTGTAGGTGCGGATCAGTCATCCAGCCAGATAAACCAGTTCGGGCTACTACTTGGCCTTGCTCAATTCGGTCGCCTTCTTTTACCACCGCAGAGCCTGCTTCAAGGTGAACGAGGTTAGAGATTTCGCTCTCGGCATGCCCTATTTGTACATAGTTTGCTTTGTGAGCATATTCGCTGGATGAACCGTACTCTTGCTGCTCGTCCATGACCGCTACAACTGTGCCGTCTAGGGGGGCTAGTACTGTCGTGCCAACTGGAGTGCCAAAATCAATTGCTCCTTCGTAAACACCTACATGAGCCGGGCTGTTAAAGACGACAGTCTCTACGGCTTTAATGGCAATGGGCAGTTCATACTGATTGGCCGTAGGTGCCTTTGTCATAAGATATAAAATACCACATTAAGTGAAATTTGGCAAGGTGCGGATCATGGCGCCAGAATGACCAAAACTAATGTCACAGAACCCGGTCAGTAAGTTCGGCGTCCAGTCGCTCTAGGGACCACGGACACCGAACCTAACCCGAACAGATACAAGAAGATGATTTTAATATAAATAGGTTGGTCAGGGAACCCGGTCTTCACCCCTGTTGTACAGTCGTGGCTGGGGCGGAGGGATTCGAACCCCCGAATGCCAGTACCAAAAACTGGTGCCTTACCACTTGGCCACGCCCCACTGCCCTGGCTATTTTGGCAGATTATCTAAAATTTCTCTACCTTTCATTAGAAAGTGTCTGCTGTGGCGCTCTGTATATTATTATTTTTTATATTAATATACGGAGCGTTTCAGGCCGTTGACAGAGTTTCCGCAGATTAGACTTACCGCTGTTTTTCTGATAAAGTAAGCCTAATAACCTCGCGTTAATTATGCCCAGAAAAACGTCTAATCCAGCTGACTATATAGTGCCTTTGAATATTAATGGCCTCGAGGGGCGAATGCTGCATGTGGCTGCCTCGGCTGGGCATGAGCGCCACATCTTATTTATTTACGGGCACCATGCCCTGCTGGAGCGTTGGTGGACTTTTATAGAGAACCTCAATAATTACGGCGATGTGACCATGCCCGATTTGCCCGGCTTTGGTGGCATGGATAGCTTTAGCAAGATCGGTAAAAAACCGACTATCGACAACTTTGCCGATTATTTGGCCGCTTTTATACACTTGCGTTTTAAGCGTAAGCGCATCACCATCGTGGCAGTTTCTTTTGGTTTTGTTATTGCCACGCGCATGCTGCAGCGCTACCCGGAGCTAGTCAAGAAGGTCGACTTAGTGGTCAGCATTGTTGGCTTCATGCACCGCGACGACTTCGTTTATGCGCCGGGTCGAAGGCGCTTATACTCAAGGGCGACGCGGTTGTTCGCCACGAGACCGATTTCGGGCTTTGAAAAATACTTCTTGCTTAATCGGCCAATCCTAAAATATCTGTATGCCAAGCTACCCAACTCCAAGCGGCGCATGATAGAAGTCGGACCGGAAGAATTCGAAGCCACCATCGACTTTGAAGTAAAGCTGTGGCAGGCCAACGATGTGCGGACGCACTGGCTGACTACCAGCGAGTTCCTAAAAGTCGATAACTGTGACCGGCGGGTTGACCTGCCGGTGATGCACGTCGTGACAAAGCAAGACCATTACTTCGACAACGACATCGTTAAGCAGCACATGCTGGTGGTTTTCACTGGTTATAGGCAATTTATGGCCAACAGCAAGGCCCATACACCCAGCGTGCTGGCCGATAAGAAAGCGGCCGGCGTACTGCTGCCACCGGGTCTAAGGCGCCGCTTAGCCAAATCCTGATATACTATTATGAAGATGAAAATTGGCTTGGTTTGCCCATACAGCATTGAGCGCAGTGGCGGTGTGCTGGAAGTTGTTTTGGCTTTGCGCCAAGAATTGACCGCCCGGGGGCACGATGTTAAAATCATAACCCCAGCGCCGCGCAACCCCGAAATGGTGCATCCCGATTATATTATCTTTGCCGGCACTTCAGTCGATTTTAGGACGCTGTCTTTCTCAGATACCACCTCCCAAGTTTCCAGCACGGCCGACAGCGAGAGGATTGATGCCCTGCTGGCCGAAGAAAAGTTCGATATTTTGCATTTCCACGAGCCGTGGATGCCGCTGTTGAGCCGCCAGCTGCTGCAGCGCTCCAACGCTGTTAATATTGGCACCTTCCATGCCAAAGTCTCAGATGCGCTGATGAGCCGGGCCATTCTTAAGATAGTGACGCCTTATTTGAATTCCGTCTTAAAATACCTGCACGAGCTAACGGCCGTGTCAGACGCCGGCGCTTCCTATGTGGCTGGCATGACCGACCAGCCAATCACCATCATTCCTAATGGCATCGATCTCAAAAAGTACCACCCGTCCAAAGTTAAAAAGGGCGGCGATGAACCGAAGACTATTTTATACATTGGCCGTTTGGAGCGACGCAAAGGTGCCAAACACCTGCTGCAGGCCTACGGCCTGCTAACCCAAAGCAACCGTGATATGCGTCTCTTAATTGTCGGTGATGGGCCAGACCGCGAAAAACTGGAACTGTTGGCCGAAGACCTGCAGCTGCCTAACGTCAGTTTCCTGGGCTTTGTCGATGAAAAACTCAAGCAGCAATTATTGCGAGAGACTGACCTATTTTGCTCACCAGCCCTGTATGGCGAAAGTTTTGGTATTGTGCTTCTAGAAGCCATGGCCAGTGGGGCCGTTAGTGTGGCTGGCAATAATGGCGGTTACAGCGGCCTTATGAAAGGGCCAGGTGCCATTTCAATAGTTAACCCCACCGATACTGAGGAATTCGCCCGTCGCCTGCAGCTGCTGCTATATGAACCGGAATTGCGCCATTTGTGGAAGAGCTGGGCCAGGCAGTACATCAAGCAATACAGCTATCCCAGAATAGTAGACCGCTACGAAGAGTTTTACCAGGAGGCCCTAGAACGGCATGGCCACTAAGGCTGGCCTGAAAATTGGCCTGGTGCTCGATACTTCGCTCGATACCACCGAAGGCGTGCCGCAATACGTGATCCACATCGGTGAGTGGCTACGCAGTCAGGGCCACGAGGTGCACTACCTGGTTGGCGAAACCAAGCGGCGCGACCTGCCTAACATTCACAGCCTGTCGCGCAACATTGCCGTTAGTTTCAATGGCAGTCGCACAACCATTCCCTTGCCTACATCCAGGCGGAAGCTGAGGCGCTTCATGCAGCAACACAGTTTTGATGTCTTGCACGTTCAGACGCCCCACCACCCGCTGATGGCACAACGGCTGATACTAGCGGCCAACTCTTCTACCGCCGTGGTAGGCACCTTTCATATTCTTCCTTATGGCCGATTGGCCCGAGCAGCTAACTACTTGTTAGGGCTCTGGCTAAGGCCGTCACTACGACGGTTCGATAAGATGCTGGCCGTGTCTACGGCAGCGGCCGATTTTTGCCGCCAAAGCTTCGGCATAAAGGCGGATATATCACCTAACGTCGTCAACTACCAACTATTTCAGGCTGCCAAACCTCTAAAAGAGTATGGGGATAGGCTCAACATTCTATTTTTGGGGCGCCTGGTGGAACGAAAAGGTTGCCAAATTTTGCTGGAAGCGGTAACCGAGCTGCTACAAGAACCCGGGTTGCCTGCCTTCCGCGTGATTATTTGTGGCAAGGGCCCGCTAGACCAGCAGCTCAAGCAATATGCTCAAGCTAACGCCCTAAACAATGTGGAGTTCGCCGGTTTTGTTAGTGAAGCAGACAAGCCGCGTTACTATGCCTCGGCCGATCTGGCGGTTTTTCCCAGCCGCTCCGGTGAAAGTTTCGGTATAGTGCTGCTCGAGGCCATGGCTAGCGGACACGCCGCAGTGCTGGCGGGCGATAACCCGGGCTATCGTTCGGTCATGTCGGCCCAGCCAGACCTGCTCTTCCCGGCCCAAAATGCCCGAGAGCTGGCATATAAGCTACGCCATTACCTGACCGATTCTAAACAAAGAGCCCAGATGGCCCGTTGGGGTGCCCGGCACGCCAAGTCTTACGATGTAAATGTCGTTGGTCCGGATCTTGTTCGTATCTATCAGCAAGCATTGCGAAAAAGAAGGAATCAATAGATAATACAGCCATGGTACATTTCCGCAAGCATCCTGAAATTCCCGAAGTGGCCCTAACCATCTCTTTTTCGACATTTGCCAGGCTGACCGTCTTAATTGCCGTCACCCTTTCTCTATGGTCGGCCGTACACAAAGCCAGCCATGCCCTGCTGCTAATTTTTACGGCCTTTTTCTTGGCCCTGGCCCTCAACGGGCCGGTGTACTGGTTAGGTCGTCAATTGCCCGGTAAGCGGCGCGGCAGCCGCTCGCTGGCTACTACCCTATCTTTTATTATTGTTATCGTTTTGCTAGGCGGCTTCATTGCCAGCATTGCGCCACCCTTAGTTAAGCAGACCGAGAACCTGGTTAATGCCGCGCCCAGGTTAGTCCGCGAAATCCATGACCAAAACAACCCTGTCGGCAATTTCATCCGGCATTACCATCTAGAAAGCCAGGTCAACGGAGTGGCTAATCAGCTGTCGGAAAGGCTTAAAAATATCGGCGGAACGGCCTTCTCAACGGTTCAAAAGATCGGTAGCAGCTTCTTTTCGCTACTAACCGTACTGGTTCTGACCTTTATGATGCTAGTAGAAGGGCCCCGCTGGCTGACTTTTGCCCGAGAGGTGGTGCCCGACCACCACCACTCACTTTACGATCGCTTGACGAGAGATATGTACAAGGTCATTCAGGGCTATGTTAACGGCCAGGTGCTACTAGCGGCGCTAGCCTCTGTACTGATCATGCCGGCCGTTTTGCTGCTGCATATCAGCTATCCGGCGGCCATTATGGTAATAATCTTTATTTGCGGTTTGATCCCACTGGTTGGTCACACCATCGGCGCGGCGATCGTGACCTTGGTGGCGCTTTTCCACTCCACAACCGCAGCCATCATTATCTTGGCCTATTACTTGTTTTACATGCAGATTGAGGCCTACATTGTCCAGCCGCGCATCCAAGCTAATTCAACCAATATGTCTCCGTTACTGGTGTTCGCTTCGGTTATTATAGGTGTCAGTTTTGGTGGTTTGTTCGGTGGCTTGGTGGCCATACCGGTGGCCGGCTGCTTACGAATTGCTATCTTGGAATTTTTGCGCAGCCAGAACATTATCGATACGCCCCAATTTAAGGCCGTTACTACAAAGGGAACCAAATAGTTCCGTGCGGGTAGTCTTGCAGGCCAATGCCCTGCTCTATCAGCTCGTCTCGTAGCTTGTCTGATTCGTTCCAGTTTTGTTCGGCGCGGGCCTGGGTACGCCTGGTTATTAAGGCTTTTTGAGCTTGACTAATATCTTTCACGCCCAGTAAGTTTAGGCCCAATAGGTCGTCAATCCCTTTTAGCATGATTTCAAGATGGTCAACTTCGTCGTGTTCTATATGTACGGTAAGCAGCTGGGTGCTGATATGGCTCAGGAACGCCAAGGCTTGCGGGGTTTTAAGGTCGTCGGCTAGTATGGCCGCCAGCTCTATCGGCACATCTTCGAAAGCAAAGGTTACGTTGTCGTGAGACACTTGGCGTGGCTGCCAGCGCAGGGCCGCCATAGCCCGTAAATCTTTCAGCCGGTTTTGGGCGGCCGCCAAGCTGTCCCAGCTGAAGTGGGACTGGCTGCGGTAGTGTGATTCTAGAACATGCAGACGGAAGGCCTCAAGGGAGATGCCTTTATTGGTGATGTCTTGCAAGCGAATGCCATTGCCGAGTGATTTGGAGATTTTTTCGTCATTTACCATCACGTGGTTGCTGTGCATCCAATGGTTGGCGTAGCGTTGGCCGGTGGCCGCTTCACTTTGGGCGATTTCGTTGGTGTGGTGTAGTGGAATATGGTCAATACCGCCGGTGTGGAGGTCGAGGGTGGGGCCCAGGTACTTCAAGCTCATGGCCGAACATTCAATATGCCAGCCGGGAAAGCCTTTGCCCCAAGGGCTATCCCACTCCATGTCGCGGCGTCTATCTTTTGGCGAAAACTTCCACAGCGCAAAATCGGCAATATGGCGCTTTTGCGGGTTATAGTTGACGCGGGCGCCGGCTTGTTGCTCGTCGAGGTCGAGCCGTGCAAATTCACCGTAGCGGGGAAACTTAGCCGTATCATAATAAACTCCATCATCGATAATGTAGGTGTAGCCCTTAGCTTCCAGGGCCTGGATCAGCTCTATCTGTTCGGCAATGTGATCAGTCGCGCGCGGCATATGGTCGGGCATGAGCAGGTTAAGTTGCCGCATACCTTCTAAAAAGTCCTGTATATAGAATTCGGCGATTTCCCACGCCGTTTTACCCTCGCGCCTAGCGCCCTTTTCCAGCTTGTCTTCACCCTCATCGGCATCGCTGGCCAGGTGCCCCACATCGGTAATATTCATGATCCACACTGGCTTGAAGCCTTCGGCTGCCAAGGCGCGTATCAGCATATCCACGCGTATGTAGGTGAACCAATGACCGACATGAGCGTAATCATAAACCGTTGGGCCGCAGGTGTATACAGTCAGTTTGGGAGGCTGCTGCGGCTTGATTTCTTCAATTTGGCGGGTGAGGGTGTTGTACAATTTCATAGCTTGAGTTTAGCAAGTAAATCGGCGGCTGTGGTCAGGCAGTCGGCCTTTACTTGGTCAAAGGATTTATTCCCTTCTATTTTGAAGCCACTAGCAAAAGCGTGGCCGCCGCCGCCAAAATGCTCGGCGAGGTCGGCCGCAATGCCGGCAGACGGATTGCAACGGATGGCAGCCGTAATTTTACCGCTGTCGTAAGTTTTGAAAACAATGGCCACCTCAACGCCCGCGGTTTGCAGCATGTCTCCCTGCACCAGCGGCGCGGGGTTATATAGCGGGCTGTAACTATTTATTTCTGCTTGCGGCACAGTCACGGAGGCTACCTTGCCCCCACCGCTAAACTCGGCTCGTTTAATTAGGTCGGCCTTGTACTTAAATATCTCGACCGGCATTTTGGCCAGTTCGCGGCGCTGTTCCTCGAGTTTGCCGCGATCAACGCCGGCTTCAATCATGTCGGCTACGATCCGATAAGTACCCGGCGAAGCTAACTGATTACTCAAACCCTGGGTGTCTCCTAGTATCGACAGCATTAAGAACTCTTGAGCTCTTACAGACAGCGGCCATTTTAATTGCTGCCCTACTAAATAAATCAGTTCACCGGTTGAAGCTCGTGTATGGTCATTGATGGTGACATTGGCAAAGGGCACGACATTTTCGACGGTTTCGTGGTGGTCGAGCACCAGACATGGCTTAGCCGCCAGCCAACCTTGCTGGCCTGAATTACTTAAGCGCTCCAGCAACGTCATGGTGGAGGCATCGACAATTATGGAAGCGTCAAATTGATGTGGTAACTCCTTATCGACGCGGTCCCAGCCAGCCATGTAACGCAGGTAAGTCGGCACGTCGACGCCACAATACAAGTATGGTTCCTTACCAAGATCGCCCAGAATTTGTTCGATAGCCAGAGCGCTGCCCAGCGAGTCGGCATCTGGGTTATCGGCCTGCACGATTACAACACTCTGTGCCTCATTTAGCAAGTTCTTAATTTTATCGGCTTCTGGGTACATTCCCTAATTATAGCTTATAGGAGTTGGCGGTTTTGCAGGGCACGGCCAAGAGTGATTTGGTCGGCGTATTCCAGGTCAACCCCTACCGACAGGCCTTGGGCCAGGCGGCTAACCTTCACTTTGCGGTCGCCAATTTGTTGCTGTATGTACAGAGCGGTCGATTCGCCTTCCACGCTGGCACTGGTCGCTAAAATCACTTCTTTAACCTTATCTTCGTCGAGCCGCTCAACCAGTTCATTAATATGGAGCTGGTCGGGGCCAATACCGTCTATGGGCGAAACCAAGCCGCCCAGCACATGGTAAGTACCCTTAAATTGGCCGGTTTTTTCTAGCGCCACCAAGTCGAACGGCTCGGCCACTACGGCAATAATGGTTTTGTCTCGGCTCAGGTCAGTGTACAGGTCGGATAACTTCTGGCCAGCCGGCACTAAAGCAAAAGTTTTTTGGCAATAGCCAATGCCGCCCGGCAATCCAATTAGGGCGTTAACCAGTTTTTGGGGCGCTTCACCCGGCTGCTTTAACAGATAGTAGGCGTAGCGTTCGGCGGTACGGGGGCCAACGCCCGGCAGACGGCCAAAAGCTTCAATTAAATCAGTCAGGGCGCTCGGTAAGATTTGCATCCGGCTAGTTTATAGGCCGAGGTTGCTCAGGGCGCCCATCATCGGCTGCATTTTTTCAGCAGCTACACGCTGACTTTCTTGAATAGCCTCACGAACAGCATCTTCTATCCAACGTTCCAGCTGGCCGATGTCGTCGGTATCGACGGACTCCGGCTCAATATGAATCTTTTTAAGTTTTTGCTCACCATTAAATTCCACGCGAACGGCCCCATCGCCCTTCTCGATAGCAATAGTCATCTTCTGCAGTTCACCTTGGATCTTTTTAACGCGCATCACCATCTTGGCTTGGTCAAATCGGCTCATTAGTTCTCCTCCCTAATCCGTATATTGTATAACTTCAACGCTTATATTGGAAGGTCACTTGGGTAGTCGGGTCGTGCGGCCAGGCTACAAAATAGGCTCGCAAGTTATACCAGCAGGCTAAGGCTACAGCCATACTTAGCAAAGCTAGGCCTAGGCCTCGGGCCAGCGGGTTAAGTGGAAAAACCTGTAGCCATTCATGCGATAAATAAGCCAGGCCGGTAGCGATGGCTACGTAGAGTAAGGGGACGAGTAGACTTAAGCCGACCGGGCCGCCTAAACTGACTAAAACCCAACCGCCAATTGCCATGGCTAGCAGTAAGCGGCTACGTCCAGCCTTAAGATGTCTGGCGTAAAAATAAATACCTAGCAGGCAGAGTACCAGCGAGAAAACGTCTAGAACCATAGCTTTGCCGAGCCAAGCCTCTGGCAGTTGTGGGCCACGCACCAACAGATGCGCCGGCACGGCCACAAAGTGTTTGACTAGCAGCTTGAGGCTGCTCCAGTGGGCGGGTAGTCCCAGCCATTGCGTCAGCTGCCCGGGGCGGGTTAAGTCTAAGATCAGCAAAGGTAGCCAAAGCAAGGTAACCAAGCCAAATAGGCTGCGTTGCCATGGCCTGCCAAAGTGCCGCCAAGCTTCAGCTAAATGCTTACGCAAGAATATAAGATTTATCACGATTAACCAGACCATGCCCGGCACATATAGCAACAGCCCCATCATAATTAAGCTGCCGTATACTGCCCAGCCTCTATGTGAATAACGGTAAACTAAAGCGTTAGCCAGTAGTAGCGTGGGCATGGCCCAGAGGTACATCACGTCAAAACTGGCCAAGCGGCTGACATGCAGTACCCAGGCACTGGTGGCAAAAAGTAGGCTAGTTAATAAAGCTGTTCGGCCACTGTGCCATAGCCGTATCAGGCTGGCAAAAGTCAGGATAGCCAATCCACCGAATAAGGCATTGGGTAAGCGGGTTAAGGTTTGACCATGGGTTTTAAAGAAGAAAAAAACGACCGATCTCACTAATTTAAGCGGCAAGTAGAGCGGATTATGATAGATACCATGCCAGCCAACAGGTGACGTGGCGGCTTTGACTTCTATGGGGCTTAGGCCGCTGGTCAGACTACCTAACTTATAGAGCAGTAAGCCTGCCAGTAGAATGGCAATGCTTACAAGACTTAGCAGCAAGCGTTTGTCTGCCTTAGCAACCACCCCCAATTTTGTCATTAGCTTATTATAGACCAAGTTAGCCGGCAAACGGGTCTTTACGGCGGCTTTCGACCGACCGGAAGAGCTGTTTCTCGTTCTCGAAATATAACTCGACGCCGCCGGTTGGACCGTTACGGTGTTTCTTAATGAAGATGTCGGCCAGTTTTTTGCGGTCTGTTTCAGGGTTGTAGTACTCTTCGCGGTAAATGAAGGCCACTACGTCGGCGTCTTGCTCGATGGAGCCGGATTCACGTAAATCGGCCAACTGCGGTATCTGCGGGCTGCGGCTTTCCACCGAACGGCTCAGCTGGCTAAGAGCCAACACTGGCACATTTAGTTCGCGGGCGATCCCTTTTAGACCGCGCGAAATTTCGGAGATTTCTTGAACGCGGTTAAAATCGCTACCGTAACGGCTACCGCCACTCATTAGCTGTAGATAATCTACAATAATAAGACCAAGCGGTCGCTTGTGAGCTTCGCGTCGCGATTTCGTGCGCAGGTCGCCAACCGTGATACCGGGGCTATCATCTATGAAGATTTGGGCTTCGCTCAATGTACCCATGGCCTGGCCGATCTTTTCAAAATCGGCATCGGTCAGGTTGCCGGTGCGCAGCGCCCAAGCGTCGACACCGGATTCCATTGATAGCAAGCGGTCAACTAATTGTTCCTTGCTCATTTCCAGGCTGAAAATCAGTACCGGTTCGCCGGATTGTACGGCAATATTATGGGCAAAGTTCAGCGCCAAAGCCGTTTTACCCATTGACGGGCGGGCGGCTAACACTACCAAGTCTGACCGTTGAAAGCCGGCCAACATATTATCGAGGTCTTTAAAGCCGGTTGGGATGCCGCGGATTTTTTGCTTATCTTTGTGTAATTCATCTAAGCGGTCAAAGCTTTCGGCTAAAATAGCTTCTAGGCCGACCACGTTTTGCTTGATATGTTGCTGGCTAATCTCAAACAGATGGGTCTCGGCCTCTTCAACTAAATCGCGTAACTGTTTAGATTCATCGTAGCCCAGGCCGCTAATGTGCTTAGAGGCACTAATCAGCCGTCGGCGCATAGCCTTTTGAGCCACAATGTCGGCGTACTGCTCAACGTGGCTGGCGGTGGGCACAAAGTTAGTCAACTCCGTTAAATAAGCCGCCCCGCCGACACTCTCTAGGTAGCCGTTGCTTTTTAGGCGGTCGGCCAGAGTCAGCACGTCAATCGCCTCGCGACGTTCATATAACTGGGTTACGGCCTCGTAAATACGCTGGTGCCGCGGGTCATAAAAGTCGTTCAGGCCAACGCTGTCGGCGATTTTAACAATGGCGTCACTGTCAATCAGTAAGGCACCGAGCAAACTAGCCTCTGCTTCGGCATTTTGCGGTAGCTTGTTAGTGGTACTGGGTGGTTCCATATACTCCCTCTAGACGTACTATGATTCTAGCAGCTCGGCGTTGCCAAAAATATTGCTTATGGTAGATAAGTCGTCGTCTGGTGGCTTGAATGCCGCGGGCTCTACCTCTACCTTAATCTTAGGAGGCGTGGCAGATTTGTCGACAATGCACTCCAGCTTGACCGACTGCCCCGTCAGGTTATAGATAATATCTACTAATTTTTGCCGGTTACTGCTTTCGTTAAGGCGTTTCTGGTGAAAACTGAAGGCAAAGGCTAGTTTGAGCTCATTGTCGCCAAAAGTTGGTTGTGCCATACGCACTACACCATACAGTGTATTGTGATGCTGTTTAAGCGCCTTTAGCAACTCAGGCCAGAGGTCACTATTAAAGGACTTGTCGCCGGGCTTAGATTGGCTAGGGGTTGGTTTGGTAACGGGCTCCGGCTCTAACGGCTCGGCTTCTGGCTTGGTAGTAAACAGGCCAGGATTAACTTCTAAAAGGGCTATCTCCAGAGCCCGTTCCGGATTATGTGAGGCCGGCACCTCTATTAGCCGGCTCAAAAGGGCAAGTATGGCCTGCGCCGGCAAAGTAGGTTTATTTTTACTTAATTGGTGCCGTAGTTCTTGACCGAGCTGCTTGGCTATGGCACTGGCTTGGTAGCCTTGGCCGTACATTAGCGTCAAGGATTGCATTAAGTCGGCCGCCGTGCCGTGTGACACCGCGGATAGCAACCCTGTTAGGCTTTCAGCGGACGGAATTCCCAACAAGCGCTCTACATCGTCTAGCTCTACCTTGCCACCATGATTGCCGGTTTGATCGAGCAGACTGATACTATCGCGAAAGCTTCCCTCCCCATGAGCGGCTAGTAGACGCAAGGCCTCATCACTGACCGTCAACTTTTCAGCCTCAGCCAGCTGCTTGAGGTAATCGGCAACTTTCGCGGTTTCAACCGGTCGGAAACTAAAGCGCTGAGTACGGCTGACGATAGTTTCTGGCAACTTATGGGCGTCGGTAGTCGCCAGGATAAAAACTACATGGGCTGGCGGCTCCTCCAGCGTCTTGAGGAGCGCGTTGAAAGCCTCGCGCGTCAGCATATGGACTTCGTCAATGATGTAGACCTTGTACTTGGCGCTGGTCGGGGCCACGTAAACTTTGTCGCGCAGCTCGCGGATTTCATCAATCCGGCGGTTGCTGGCGGCATCAATCTCGATAATGTCTATGTGCTGGCTATCATCTTCGTAAGGCAGCCCATTTATGTCGTGTGCCAAAATGCGTGCCACCGACGTTTTGCCCACACCGCGAGGGCCGGTAAATAGATAAGCATGGCTAATCCGCCCCTGTTCAAGAGCCTGTTCTAGCGTTTTGGTTATATGTTCTTGCCCAATGACTTCTTGCAAAGACTTCGGACGATATTTTCGATAAAGCGCCTGCCCCATAGTCTTTCTATTATACTCGTTTCAGACCAGCGGGTCTGTTGTGCTTTAGCAAGATTAAAGCGCGGCCTCTAGAGCGGCCCACTCGGCCGCGGAGTCGTCTTCGGGCAAATTGACACTGACCTGGTCGCCGGGCTTGGCCTTAAAGTATGTCACGCTGGCCAGTAGCACGCGGTACTTCTTGGCGTTAATATCAACGTAATAATGGCCGTTCTCAAGCATCAGTGTGCCTACAACCTGTTTTCGGGGGATCGGGCCGATCTGCTTATATAAAAAGGCGCCGTCTTCGGCAATTGTCAGTTTAAGAATGTCGCCTTGCACCAGCTTAGACTTACTAGCGTAGTTGGCGGGAACTGGGTACATTTTGCCATCGGAGCCGACCATGTTTTGACCGTCAAAAACTCCCTCGATTACCTTACCAAGGGTATCTTCTCGAGCGATGGGCGCTACCTTCTCGTCGTCGCCCACCAAGCTAATCAACAGCTCGTTAGCGGCGGCTAGATTGGTCTCGGCCTCTTGAATCAAGGCTCGCAGTCGCTTCACCTGTTTGTCTGGCACGTCTGGCATTTGTCTCTGTCTCTCTTGATAAGTGTTTATTAGTACACTTTCCCCTTAAAAATACCACGAACTCCATTCCAAGTCAAAAAAACCCAGCCCGTTGTGGATAAACGGCGACTATGTAGCCAAGGTTGAGAAAGAACCAAAAACAATAATATGTCGTGTCCAAGCCTTAGATGACGTTGATAGCCAATCTTCTTCTTTGTTCTGCTAGATGGTGGTCAGCTTGTGTGATGCTTCTGTATGCCAAACCATACTCTGGCCTAACGCCAGCGCCGTTAAAGCCTGCCATAAAAGACCGGCGGGCTAGCTCTAATTGTGCATCTAAAGGATCCGGGTGAGCTTCCGCTATTGCTTGTTGCAATTCTTCCATCAGCTTAGCCTTTAAGCTCGGTGGGTATAATACATTCGCCCATTGTGGGTCTGTAAGTTCGTCAGCCCTGAGGTCTTCCGCAAAATTTCCGTATGGACTACGCCAACGCTGCGAAAATCGTACAGCACCCGCACCACAAACAATGACCTTCTGCTTTCTTATAAAGCCTTTTGTTACCTCTTCTTGCGGTGATTTACACCTATCTATACGTGAGATAGCTCTTTGAGCTATTAAACCCGAATCTTGGTACTCGCCGGAGCCTAGCAGTACAGGTTCTGGACTCGCACTACTTGCATCAGACACAACTACAAATTGTTCGGGAATCATTTCGCCTAAGTGATACGAAACTTCATAAATATTTACAGGTTGCCGCTGGCCAGCGCGCAGGATAACTGGTTCCTTAATGCCACATGTAGGTAATGCAGGGCAACCTTCACAAAAGTTAGGAGCTGTAAGTTCAGGAATCTCCAGACGCGGTATCAATGACATGGCTATACTTAATCACCTAATTTAACTATTCACAAGGCATTCAACAACAGACAAAGGTACTTCGGGTGCCACACTCCGTAGACTAGACATAAGAAGCCTAGGCTAGCTCGACGGTGGCGCCGGCTGCTTCCAAGGTTTTCTTGGCGGCTTCGGCGTCTTCCTTCTTAGCCTTTTCTAGGACAGGCTTAGGCGCGCTGTCAACAATAGCCTTGGCTTCGCCCAGGCCGAGACCGGTCAGATCTTTGACGGCCTTAATGACGGCCACTTTTTGGGCGCCGGCATCTTTGAGGATGACGTCCATCTCGGCCTTTTCTTCGGCGGCCGGAGCGGCCTCCCCGGCTGCGGGGCCAGCGGCTACAGCCACGGTGGCAGCTGCGGGCTCAATGCCGTACTCATCCTTTAAAATTTTACCGAGCTCGTTGACTTCTAAAACGGTTAAACCGGTGAGCTCTTTCGCGATTTTAGCTAAATCTGCCATATTTACTCCTTAAATTAATTAACTGGCCTTGGCTTCTAGGCCTTGCAATAAACCGTGCAGGTTGCCTGATAGGCTGCTCATAACACCTTGAACAGGACCGTTCAGGGTATTGATGAGGCCGGCGATTAGCTGGTTCTTACTTGGCAAGATAGCCAATGCTTTGACTTCATCAGCGCTTAGGAACTCGCCTTCAGCACTAATAGCGCCCACGAATTCCAGCGTCGGATTCTGCTTAGCAAAGCCGTTCAGGTTCTGGGCTGGAGCCACTTCGTCTTCACTATTAAAGGCGTACAGAAGCATGCCTTGCAAAGTGCCGGTATCGACATCTTTAAGCTTGTCGGTTCCCTTAATAGCCTGAATGACTAAGCGGTTCTTGACCACTTTAACAGTGGTGCCATTGTCGCGGGCATCCCTGCGCAAGCCTTGTAGGGCTTTCACGCCGGTGCCTTCATACTTGGCAATCACCGTCATCTTCGAGCCGTTCAATAGATCAGTGACTTCTTGAACGACCGCCTGTTTTTGATCTTTCGTTAGTGCCATGTAATTCTCCAAATTACTTGGTTGAATAGCAGGATTATCGACCTGACCCTGCTAGTTGCCAAACAAAAACGCCTTTGTAAACCAAAGACGTTCAAACCATCAAAAGGATTGTTTGTACCTAGGCGACCTTATCAAGCTCAAGTGAGCCGTCGCTGTCTCTGGCAACTCAAGAATAATTATACCCCGGCAAAGTGTGTTTTACAAGAGAGAAATTGATAAAGCTTGTCAGTTAGCTGCAACAAGTAAAGGGCCTGGCTCACTTACGATACCGGCAGCGCCATTGTAAGCTACTACTTCTGTTATCGGATCATGCTCATCCCTAGCCGGAAGGAGTGGCAGTATATCACTGATAGGCTCTCTGGATTGCCTGCTATTAAATGCTGCTTGGCGAGCTCTTACGGCAACTATCCCCGCCGTAATTTTTCTTGCCCTTAGTTCCTGAGTCCAGGCCGCCTCCCATGCCTCAGGAGTATCCCAAGCCGCTGTGTAACCTGCTCTAGACCTTATTGAATTCAGCGACTCGTACATATCTACACCTGTCCTAATTGGTACCATCGGCATAAGGTTCTGTTTCCAGCGGATGGGGAGTAAGTCGGGATACTAAAAGAGCTAACCGTGCTGCCTGCCGTTGTAACTCTTGGTAATGCCCAATACCTTCCCTATCAATCTCTTCCGTGTTGATGTCCATAAGTTCTCCAGTACCAGTAACTGACATATCCTCTCCTTTTGGCATTAAAAAGGCTCCCGGTTTGGCGGGAGCTCATTTGCTTTTTCGTGCATGCAAAGCTTCCCGCTAATGGGAGTTGAGGACTACCTTCACAATCAAGCTTTTACACATAAGTCCATAGTTACATAAGCCCCACGATGATGTCAAGGCATAATTCTAAACATTAGCTGTAAAATATTTGACAGAGACGCTATATGTAGCGTATTCTGCTTGTGTGAAAGCATTTATTCAGACCTGGCTCCAAAGCGTTTGTGCCCACAAGCACGTGCTCTTGGTGATTTACGCCTAGGTTTAGAGCTTTAGCAAACAGACGAGACTAAAAAGCAAAGAGCTCCAAACCGAAAGGCGAGGAGCTCTCTTTAATAAGGAAATTATGTCAAGACAGCTGGAACGAATAAAACATGGAGTCGGGCACACTAATGGTGTACACATTCTGGGTGCTGAAGCTGTTGCTGACATTGATTACAACCCTGAAGCTGCGCAGATGATTAGAGATACCATAGGAATCTTTAACAATCGTAATGCCCAGCAAAAAAGAGGAAGTGAATTGGTCGTGAAGGAAGACGTTGAGCTGAGTGAAGTCGTTTTATGTTTAAGTAAAGCTTATCTTGCCCTTTATGGCAGGGCCGATATAGCATCCATAGATCTGGCAGAAGCAACTGTCTCGGACACTAATACAGCTATTGTCTCTAAAAAGTTAGGGAAAAGAACCATGAATGGGGTGGTAGGCTTTGCTTTTCTTATGATGGACGAGCGATTGACAGGCCCCCAATACGAGAGAGCCCAAGCACTTTGTGTAAAGCTTAGTGAGCTAGCAGTACCTACTATGACGGTTTCATCTCCTGAGCATGAAGGGGAATTTGTAAATTATCATTGGCTCCCACGTCACGAATCCATTGCCGTACCTGAGCGAATGATAGAAGCGCCTCTTGATATGGCTAGGTTTTAGTCGCTAGTCGAGTTGTTGGAGTTTGAATTGGGTGTAGCGCTCGGCGGCCAGGCGCGTTAGTTCGGCATCTTCGTCTTGATTAACGAACTTCATTTCGGCGGCTAGCAGCGGGTGGACTTCGGCCAGTTTTTCGTGCATTTGTAAGACTAGCTTGCGATAACCCGGGTGGCCTTGTGGGGTTGTTCGTAACTCGTGCAAGTGGAAGGCTTCGCGGGCGTTATACGTGACCTTCCAGCGCATTTTGTGGCCTAGTAGTGTAGCATACTGAGCCTCTAGGCCATAACCGGCTTTTTGCAAGGCGCTGTACAGCTTGAGGCTGATGTCGAAACAGGCCTCGAATTGCTCGGTCAGGCCGGCATCTTCTACCAGTTTGGGGATTTCATAGCCGTAACGTGGGGTTAGCAGCTGCCAGTTCATGTCGTCAACCATGCGGTGACGTTGCAAGTCGCGGAAGATGCCGTAATCGCAGACAATATCCCAGCTGTAGTGGGCTTTCTCGAGGGCGCGGCCAGGCCGGTGGCGGCGATTGAGGCGCTCGCCCATGTAGCTTTTAAGGGCTTCGGCCTTTTGCTCGTAGGGCCAGGCGTTAACCTCGGTTTGGAGCTGTTCCAATGGCAAATTACTGTGCTCGTAGAGCATGTCTGGTACCAGCAGTAGCTCGTTGCGTGGCCAAAAATCAACCAGAGTGACATCGGGAGCGGTGGTTGGCGCATGGCTGTCTGGCAAGTATTTATTGGCCAGCTCCTTCACAGCTTTGGCGGTGTTGGCGCGGTAAGCGATCATGGCGCCGCCACGGTCGGGCTTGTCGGCCCGTTCCAGGTACATCGGAATGACTTTGCGGGCCTGTTCCAGCATATTCTGGCCGGTGGCGCGGGCTTCGGGTAGTTCATCGCTCAATAGGTGCATAATCAAGCTTTCTATAGCCTGGCCCGAGGCAAAAATACCGACTGTGGCTTTGGTAGCTACCGGCAGCACAGCGCGAATGGCGTCGCAGGCCTGGGCGCGGGTGGCTCCCTTCCAGGCAATGTCGCGCTCTTTTTCTGGAGTGTTGGTGTTATTACGTACGTAATCCGTCAAACTACGCACCATGGTGGAATAAAGTTCAAAAATGGTATCCATGGCCTGGTCGTATTGTTGCTTGAGAGCCGGCTTAAGATAGTCGGGCGTGTAGTAGCGGTACTTGCCGTTTGGGTCTTTCTGGTCGAAGTAAATGTAGCGGGTGGATTGCTCCAGGTAGGCCGCCAGGCGCCCCCATTCCAATTTTTTGGTCAACAGATTGGAAGCGTTCTCGACCACTACGTGTACACCACCCAACTGCTGCACCGAATCATCCCCATAAGCCGTAATGACCCGTTTTAGCAACTGGGCGTCTTTGTCGACCTTGCCGGCGAATTCATCAAGAAGGGTAATTCGCATATCGTCACCGCGGCGGCTTAAGCGGGCCATGGCAGCGGCAATGGTGATGGGGCTTAGTTTGTCAGTAAAGGCGTAAACGTCGCTCTCGGTATCTGTTACAGCCTCGGCCAGGTATTCGGTGCCGGTTTTAGTGATAACATAAACGCCGTCTTTAGTTTTGGTGACGAAGGGCTCATCTTGAGCAGCAGCCTCCGGTTCGGCCTTTTCGGTTGCTGTAGCTGGTGGCTCGTTGGTGATTTGACTGCTTTTTTGCTCGATAATTTCTTTGACGGAAGCCGGCGCTGTCGTGCTGGCTGGAACAGGGGTCGGAGACGTGCGCACAGCCAGCTCCTTAGAAACAAGTTTCCAGATGCTGTCGGCCACGCTAGCAGGCTCTTCGGTGGCAAAAACCACCGGCAGGCCGCGTTGCTTGGCTTCCCAGAGATAGCCGGCGCGTACGCGCTCCAAAAAGACGTCATCTAGGTTATCGAAGCGCTCGCCATGGTAGCGGTCGTTTAGACGAGAGCGCAGCACATTGACCGGCGCATCAAGCACGATACACAGATCGGGCTGCATCCCATCTACAGCAAAATTAATGATGCTGTTGATGGTGGCATAGTCGGGCACATCACCGCGCCCGTAGTACTGGATTGCCAAGGTAGTCAAATAATTACGATCTACAAGGCAAATAATGCCGTGCTCGACACTCTGCTTGATGATTTGCAAACTCTGCGAACGGGCAGCATTATACAGCAGTACCTCTGTACGGGTATTCATAGGGTAACGCGGGTCTTGGGTTAGCTGGCGGATAGCCCGAGCCGTTAGGTCGCTCTGGCTGTCGGGTTCACGCAAGGTACGTACCGGCAGCCCGGCAGCTCGCAAGCGGCGGGCCAGCTCCTGCAGCTGGGTAGTCTTGCCTACACCTTCCGCGCCTTCGATAACAATGTACTTACCCCTAGTCATAAGACAGTCCTTCAATTTTAGGCGGCAAGGAGCGCTGGTCGCGGTAGGCTTTGGGCAGCATCATGTCGGGTGACCAGGTTTTAATAATAATGTCGAGGTCTTCACCCTGTTGGTATTTGCCGCTGAAGTCGGCATCGCGGCCCTTGCCATAAGAGCCTTCGACCTCGCCCGTCTCATGAAAAACAGCTTGGGCGATGCGCTCCCCCACCGGCAGTAGCACCGTTTCGCGCTCGTTGAGGTTATATATCTCCAGAGTTAGACGGTTAACGTACCCAGGGTCGACCCAGCCGGCATCAAAGCAGCAGGCCACGCCGTTGCGGCCCCAGCTGGAGCGGGACTTCAGCTCATAAGCGCCCGGCGGCAGGATGCCAAAAAACTCATGGGTATGGGCCAGGATTCGCTCGCGTGGCTTGAGGCTAATAACTGGGTGTTCAAGTGGGATATTAACGACGGGCTTAAAGCCATTCAACTTACACCACTCGCCGTGTGGCATGGCTTTGTATGGCCCGTCGAAGTAACGTTCCACATCTTCAGGGTCGAACGGATTATAGATAGTCCGCTCATTCATCCGCTCGATGCGGTAGTAATAGTAGCCGAGGGTTACGTCGAGGCTGGCATGGCTAACGT
This sequence comes from Saccharimonadales bacterium (SeqCode), assembly GCA_036276195.1. Lineage (GTDB taxonomy): Bacteria > Patescibacteriota > Saccharimonadia > Saccharimonadales > UBA4665 > DATBED01. The sequence goes on from DATBED010000072.1 coordinate 42,825, forward strand.
GTTTCGGGTCAAAAGGATGGCAAATAATATGACCCTCATCGATCGCCTGCCTGATCTGGATATTGCTATAAACTGCCAAGTCGTTCTCCCTGTTCCATCTATTTTAGTAGAACAGCGTCCAATCAAGCAAGCATAATAGTAATGTGATTTTTACGCAATTAGCTGTTATACACGACTAACCGCTGCCATACACCTAAAAATACCTCCTGAACACGGCTATTTAGTACAATAGGGTGATGCTTCCCGCCACCCTTAAGACACAGCTTAAGATTCATAGACAGTTTGCCGTTCAGCTTTTAGGAGTACTAGTGTCGGCGCATGGCTTGTATATTCTAGCGGCCATCCTGTTGGTGCAAACCGGTGCGCGCCGAGGCACTCACATTAGTGACATATTTATTGATTTACCTCTGTTAATAGGCCTAAGTCTAGTTTACCTTGGGGGCTTGCTGCGCCGCCGTAAGCGCACAGCCTGGCTGGTGACAGTTATGGCCTACACCTTTTACCTAGGGCTAGGGGTAGCTCAGCTGATCAACCGGACCCACCTGGAGGACGTGCAGCTTCACGAACTGACTCGTACCTTACTGTTGCCGATCGTGGTGCTAGGCCTGTTGATGGCCTTCCAGCGGGAATTCGTGGTAAAGAGTGACGTACAAGGGTTTGGTTTTGCAGCCCGTTTTTCAGCCGTTATCTTGTTAATAGCTGTCTTCTACGGCGTTATCGGTTTTTCGTTACTGGACCATTCTGACTTTCACCAAGAGATCGGCGTAGCCACAGCGACACACTACACGATCGACCAGTTTAATCTGACGACCAACAAGCCTGTAAAGGCCTACACCCGCCGGGCACACTTGTTTTTGGACTCGTTATCTTTCATTAGTACAGCGGCCGTAGCTTACGCCTTGATCTCTCTATTCCAGCCCTTGCGGGCCCGCTTTGCCGATCAGGCCCATGAACGCGAGCAGATGAAGCAGCTGCTAGAGCAATATGGCGGCCCTAGTGAAGAGTTTTTCAAATTATGGCCCGACGATAAGCACTATATCTTCGATGATTCCGGCCAAAGTGGGCTGGCTTTCCATGTTAGCCGCGGCGTGGCGCTTTGCCTGGCTGATCCGGTCGGTAAAAGGCAGTCCTTCCCTAAACTTATGAGCAAGTTCGACGACCTATGCTTTGGTAATGATTGGCTACCAGCCTTCATCCATATCGAAGATAAGCATCGCCAGCTGTATGAAAAGCATGATTTCGCCTTGCAAAAACTCGGCCAAGAGGCAGTATTAGACCTAAAGCACTTCCGCAAGGAGGTGGCCGGCACTAAATATTTTCGCCAAATCCGTAATAAATTTAACCGGCACGATTACAGCTATGAATTGTTGGAGCCGCCGCACCACAAGGCGGTAATAGATCGCTTGCAGGAGGTATCCAACGAATGGCTGGGTCACGACGGCCGAGTCGAGCGGGGCTTCGTTATGGGTTACTTCACGCCAGACTACATGCAAATGTGTCGCTTGATGGTGGCGCGGGACGCTGCCGGCACTATCCAGGGTTTTGTTAACCTACTGCCAACGGATTTTGACAAACAAGAGGCCACTTTCGACATGCTGCGCCATTCCAATAAAAGCCTGGGCAACATTAACGATTACTTACTGATGGCGCTGATTGACTACTCGCTGGAAAAGGGTTACGAAAAGCTGAACCTGGGCCTTTGCGCCTTGGTTGGCCTAGACGAAGAGCCCGACGAAGAAAAAAACCGGGTAATCAGCAACTTCTTGAGTTTCGCCTACGCCAACGGCGACCGCTTTTACTCGTTTCAAGGCTTGTATAAATTTAAGGCTAAATACGAACCTGAGTGGCGTGATCGCTATATTGCTTACCAAGGCGGCATTCGCGGCTTCACGCGCACTATGACGGCCCTAATGCGGGCGATGCGCATCTAATTAAATAATAATTAAATAATTGGCTAAAGTCGCGCCTGTATGTTTATATGCTTAACGCACTGTCGAGATACCGACGTTTGACGGTATCTCGACAGTGGCTGGATGCACGGTACACACAATGAGACGAGCGCAATGGCTACCACCCTTACAACCACTACCTCCAAGCCAGGTGCTTTGGCGGGTCTGCAATTATTATCAATTGCGTCTTCACTCAGCCCTCAGAGCACACAACCTCACCTATTTGCAGTTCAGCGTAATGCTTGAGGTATTGGCTCAGCCAAAGGCCGTGGCAGCGAGCTATAAACAGTTGGCTGTCGCACTTGACGTTAACGAGCGGCGCGTGGCTCGAGCTGTTAGAGGTCTGTCGAAGCTGGGCCTGATTCATGATTACTACGTTGATATGTTCGACAACCGAGCTCAATTAGTCATCGCTTCGCCAATCACACTGCGGAAAATTCAAGAGTTACTTGCCGTTCTAGAGCCAATCGAAAACGACATAGTCTTACTGGTGGGCGCAGAGTTGTCGCACAGTATGTGTTCGGTGTCTAGCCTTCGGCCTGAGCCGCCAGAGCCTCGCGCACGACCTGGTTGGTGGATGCAAACACACTATTGGGGCTCGGAGTGGCGTCGATAGTAGTTGCTTTATAGCGTTCGGCCGCTTCGTGGTAACCGCGGGCAACCCGTTCAAAAAAGTCCGGCGGCTTGCTTTCGAAGTAGTCAGGATGCTTGCCGGTACGGCTTAGGCGTTGACGGGCCACTTCTAGAGGGGCATTGTAAACGATCACCAAGTCAGGACGCAGCTCCTGCATGCCACTGTTGGCGAGCTGCCAGCCTACCTCGGCATCGGCGCCGCTGCCGAAAACCCCATAGGCCACTAGCGAAAGCGGGCTTCGATCCAGCAGAATGATTGATCCTTTGGCGCGTTCAGCCCCTATTGATTCTATAAGCGCTGCTTGAATGGCGGCGGATATATAGACGTCTGTCAGAGGGGGGCGAGGCAGCGGCTGGAGCATAATTTCACCCAAGGCATCACCTATTGGTGTTCCCCCGAGATTACGCTTAACCATTACTGTGTAGCCGGCGCTTTCGAGCTCGGCTTTACTCATTTGCAGTTGAGTAGTTTTGCCAACGCCGTCAATCCCGTCAAAAGCAATCAAAAAGCCGTTAGGAATCGTCTTTGGCATGCTTTAATTATGCCAGATTACGCAACGACTACTATATCAACCGGAATAGATGGGCCCATGCTAGTGGTCAAGTGAACAGACTTGACATAGTTACCCTTTATGCCACTGGGCTTATTGGATCGGATGCTGGCCACCACGGCACTAGCGTTCTCTAGTAATTGAGGTGATTCAAAACTGACCTTGCCAATGCCTAGGTGTACAATGCCAGTGGAATCGACCCTATATTCCACGCGACCGGCCTGGGCCTCGGCCACTGCCCGATCAACGTCTTTGGTAACGGTACCACTTTTGGGATTCGGCATTAGGCCGCGCGGCCCAAGTATACGGGCATATTTACCCAGTTTAGGCATAAAATCTGGAGTGGACACCAGTACGTCAAAATCTATCACACCTTTTTCCAGTTTTGCTAATAACGCATCGTCGGCCACGGCTACCTTAACCACTTTACCGGTGCCGGCCGGTAGCACTATGGTATCTCTAATGTTCTGATCGGCCTGCTTTGGGTCAACCGCCAGATTAACATGCATTTCAACAGTGGCATCAAACTTAACGTGGCTGGTTTTCTTAGCCAACTCTATTGCTTGCTCCAGGCTGTAAACCTTACCCTTTTCAATCTGTTCGGCGGACTTTCTGAAGCCTTTACTGCGTCGCTCCAGCCGTGAACGCGACGGTTTGACGGGCGTCTTTTGCTTTTCTGCTGCTTCGTCACTAGCCTTGCGCTCCGCCTTAGCTTGCTTCTCGGCCTCTTCTTTAAGCGCCTTAGCACTGCGCTTACCAGCCTTAGCTGTTTCGGTCTCTTCAGTATCTTCTGCAGCTTCTGTATTCTCTGCTTCGGGGTTTTCTTTCGAAGCCTTAGCCTCGTCAATCAAAGCCCGGATGTCGGCCACTTTCGCCTTGGCATCTACCTCAACACCAAGCTTTTCAGCCTCTTCTAGTAAATCTTTTTTAGCCATACTTAGCCTTCGACCTCGACGCCCATGCTGCGAGCAGTGCCGGCGACCATCTTTTTAACAGCCTCAACATCGTCGGTATTCATATCAGAAGCCTTTTCTTCGGCGATCTTGGTCAATTGGGCCTTCGACAGCTTCTTATCGATCTTCTCGCTGTTGGGGCGACCTGAGCCCTTTTGGATGCCCAACTCTTTGCGGATGCGGTCATCTGTGGGCATGCCGACTACCCGAAACTCCATGGTACGGTCATCATAGACAGTGATATGCGCCGTAACTTCTTGGCCCTGCATATCTTTGGTGGCGTCGTTAAAAGGCTGGATGAAATCCATCATGTTAACACCGTACTGGCCCAGTGTGCTGCCAACTGGCGGCGCCGCCGAAGCCTGGCCTCCGCGGATCTTCATTTTCAAATTTGCTCGAACTACTTTTGCCATAGATTATTGCGAACGTCGCAACGCTGCGCTGCTCAACGTTCTCCTTCCCTTTCTTAGACTGCTTAATTAATTGAAGCGATTAAGACAGAAGTGCGTAACCTGTTAACTGTAGCAAATTTTACTAGATCTGTCCAGCCAAATCAGGGTCGTCGAGTTATTCGGACTATGTTGTCAATTGCCAGTGCAGCGAGGCCGGCCACGGCTAAAGTGCCCAGTACTGAGGCTCTAGTTTCAACACCTAGTATTGCTCCTCCAGCAAACCCTATAATGTCCCATAAATGACGCACGTCCTCTTGTCCTTGAGTTTCGGGTGGGTATTGAGTTGGTCTTTCGCCCATACTAGACCCGCTTAACTTGGAGGCCGTCGAGTTCGACCGGAGTTTCGCGGCCGAACATGTTAACCAGCACTTTAAGTTTGCCTTTGGCAGCATCGATCTCGTTAATACTGCCGTCGAAGCCCTTAAATGGTCCGTCGATGATGTTAACCACTTCGCCGATGGTAAAGTCGATCTTGTGTTTGGGTTGTTCCAAGCCCATGCGTTTTTGAATTTTCTCGATTTCTTCCGGCTCGATCGGGGTTGGGTCGGTACCACTGCCCACGAAGCCGGTCACGCTTGGCGTGTTGCGTACGATGTACCAGGCGTCCTCTGATAGCTTCATTTCTACCAAGACATATCCCTGAAAGATGCGCTTCTCGACGACGCGGCGTTTGCCGTTCTTGATCTCAATCATCTTTTCTTTAGGAACCAGGATATGAAAAATCTTGTCTTTCATATCGAGCGATTCGGCGCGTTGCCGGATGCTTTCGGCCACTTTTTCTTCGTAACCACTGTAGGTGTGGATGGCATACCACTGCTTGGTTGTGTCATATCGCTTAGTTGTGCTCATACTCATAATAGTTCCTTACTTTAGTAGTATATTCTTAAATAATTTGTCGAGGCCGAAGTCAACCACCGCTATGGCAGCACCAAAAACTATGGCAAAAACCAGGACGGCGAAGGTCAGTTGGCGGCTTTGCTTCCAGTTTGGCCAGGTGACTAGCTTAAGCTCGCGCCAGCTATTACGGAAGTAGGAGGGGAAAATGATTTTGCCGATAAAGCGCAGTACTTTAAGCAAAGGCGCGAGTGGCTTCCAGCGCGCGATGGCCCTAAAGCCTTTACCGACTGGGCCGAAGATACTGCCTAGCAGCTGCTTAAGGCGCCCGCGCCGGCCGACTTTAGCTTCGGCTTCACCAGCCTTTACGGCTCGCTCGCGGAAGGTATCCGGGTTCCTGACGAGGCGCTTCTGTTTTGGCTTGTCAGCCATTCTTCTCCTTAAACTAGAGCCACTAAAAAAGCCTACATTAAGTCGTAGGCCAATGTGTCAAGCTTAACAGCTCGGCTGCCTGGGGTCAAGCCCGATTTGTTATGATTGGATGGTATGCAACTTGCGTTTACAGTCATGATAGTCTTGGCCGTTTTTGAACTGCTGCTTTATATGCCATGGGGTTGGCGCGCCAGCCGAATGGTGTCACGCCTCCTTGTGGTGTTGGTTCCTCTGGCTGGAATCTGGCTCGGTGTAGTCAGTCCCAGCCTTATGGCCGGGGCGTTGCTGGTTTTAAGCCTCTATCGCAGCGTTAATTTATTAAGGGTGGCGAAGGGGCGCATCCAGGCAGATTACCTCTATAACTCAGCCCGCTCCGCTTCAGCCTGGTTGATTGCCGGCCAGGTGGCTATCTGGCTAACGTCGTTTGCCAAGTCTTTAAGCCTCCACGGCTGGCTCTATCTGTTATCGGGCGGGCAAATTATAGCGGCCGCAGTGCTGCTAACGAGTACGCTACGGCAGGTGCGCACTACCAAACCGCAGCAGTTTAAGGCCCACTTAACAGATGCTGAATTGCCGACTTTAACCGTGCTAATTCCGGCTCGCAACGAGACCATCGACCTAGATGCTTGCCTAAAGTCTCTGGTGGCCAGTAACTATCCCAAGCTCGAGATAATGGTGCTCGATGACTCCTCGCAAGACAAGCGGACTCCCGAAATCATTCGGGCTTTTGCCCAAGCCGGTGTGCGGTTTGTGCCTGGCAGTTCGCCACCCAGCCATTGGCTGGCCAAGAATTATGCTTACCAGCAGCTGGCCGCAACAGCCAATGGGGAGTTGCTGCTTTTCTGCGGAGTCGATGCACGCTTCGAGCCCAACAGCTTGCGGGCCATGGTCCAAACATTACTCCTCAAACATAAGACTATGGTTTGTGTGATGCCGCAAAACCTATTGCCGGATGGCGCCGGTCTTAAGTCACTGCTGCTTCAGCCGGTTCGTTATGCCTGGGAGCTCTGTTTGCCGCGACGTTTGCTGGAGCGACCGCCGGTACTTAGTACTTGCTGGCTGATTAGCGCCGAAGCACTGCGCTCGGCTGGGAGTTTTGAGGCAGTCAGCCGCAAGATTATTCCCGAAAGCTACTTGGCCCGGCAGTGCGCTAAAGCCGGTGATGGTTACAGTTTTTTGCGGGCTGGTGGCGACCTACAGCTAACATCGCAAAAGAGCTTTGCCGAGCAGCGCTCCACCGCCGTCCGTACCCGCTATCCACAACTACACAAGCGGCCCGAGCTAGTGGCCGCGGTCAGCTTGGCCGAGCTTTCGGTGCTGATCTGGCCTTTGTGCGCCCTTATAGCCGCCTACCTGATTCACGCCTGGGCTTTGGCCTTGCTGGCCGTTACCGGCTACTTACTTATCGGCTCGGTATACGCCATAATCGTTAACTTGACCTACCGTAAATTTTTGGCTCGAGGCTTTTGGCTACTGCCCTGGGCGGCCGTTTATGATTTATGGATCCTCAGTTATTCGATGTGGCAGTACGAATTCGGCATCGTATCTTGGAAAGGCCGAAATATCAACGGGCCGATTATGCGCCTTAGGCAACCTGCTTCAAGTTCGGTATAAAGATAGTAAAGGTGGAGCCCTCGTTCAGCTCACTTTTTAAGTCAATTTCGGCATGAACTAAGCGAGCCAACTTAACCGTTACGTATAGCCCAAGCCCGGTACCATTGACTTGACGAGTGCGGTAATCTTCAGAGCGGAAAAACTTGTCAAAGACCCTTTCTTGGTCGCTCTTGCTGATGCCGATACCACTGTCGCTAACGGCAAAACGTACACCTTTAGGGTCGGCCGCCGCATCGATAGTAATACGGCCCTTAACTGTGTACTTAATGGCATTAGTAATAAAGTTTTGTAGGATTTCCCGTACATAGAGTTGGCTGGAATAAAGGACTTCAAGCTGAGGGTCAAGCTGCACCTTAATGATCAGGTGTTTGGCCGCGGCCTGCGGCTGGTAATTATCTTTAAGTTCCATGACTATGTCATGTACATTAATCGTGTCAATGTTAACCTGAAGCTTGCCGCGTTCGGCCCGGCTAAGGGTTGATAGGTCGTTGATCATGTCAGCCAGGAATAAAACCTGGTTGTGGGCTTCCTTTAAGGCTTGCTTGATGGCGGCCGCGTCACCAGATTGGTTGACGATAAATTCAGCATTACCAATATTGCCCTCGGCAATGGCAATCGGAGTGCGCAGCTCGTGGCTGACTACGCTAATAAACTCGTCACGCTCTTCTTCCAGCGATTTTTCACGGGTGATGTCACGCAGCAGCAGCACAAAGCCGCGCTGGCCCTCTTCGCCATAGCCCAAGTGAACTGGCGCGATACTCAAGTAGAGGTTGATAGTGCTGCCGTCGGAGTATTGCAGTCGTAAGTCACGGGAGGCGTAGGGGGTGGTGGTGGCCTCAACCAAGGCCGTAATATCGACCGCTTGATTGTCTTTATCAATTGGCTTGAACAAACGGCTGAGGCGACCACCTACTTTAACAGTGTTGACGTCAAAAATGTTGAGCGCCGCGGCGTTATAAAGCACTACTTTGGCGGCTTGGTCGACAGCTAGCACGGCGTCGGCCATACTGTTAATCAGGCTCGTCAGGCGTTGGTGTTCGATCTGGGCCGTTTCGCTGGCCCGCTCTAGCGGTTTTAGCTTAAGCGTCATGTTCTATATTATGCCATACTTCAGGCAATGTCGCCGTTTAGCACCGGGTGGTAATTACGTAAAGCCTGGCGACGACGTTTGGTATCAGGCATTTTGGCCGACATAGCTTCCCAAAATACCGGACCATGTTTTAGGACTTGGGTGTGGGTTAACTCGTGCAGCAGTACGTAGTCAATCAGATCCCATGGTAGTTGTATCAAGAACAGGTTCAATACAATGTTTTGACCTTGGTCGCAGCTGCCCCAGCGACTTTTTAGGCGTTTGATGCCGACTTGGTTATAAGTAAAGCCATATTGGCTGGCCAAATTGGCCAACCGCTGCGGCAAAAGTTGCTCGGCTTGAGCCCTAAGGGCCCGGACGCAAGCCTTCTCGGCCTCATTCTGTACGGTTGAGGAATTTGGCTCTAAACTGGTCGGGTGAGTCACCACTACGGCCGAGCTGCGGATCCGGCTACTTGGTTTAATTAGCCCGGCCTTGGCTGCGAATTCCAAGTGATGGGCCTTGCCTATAGCTTGGCCATGCCGAAGCAGCCGCGGCGACAGTTGCTGGGAGCGAATCCAGGGCTCGCGCGAGCGAACAAAGTCCAATCCGGCTTTATACGGTGCCCAAGCTGGAATGCTAACCCTGACTTGGCCACCGTGGTTAACGCTCAAGCGTAGGTTACGGTTTCCGCGGCGCTTATAGACGTTAACGGTCAGGCCGCTATCTAGAATGAATTGTTTACTTGGCATATTAACGAATGTAAATATTGCGGCGCGAAGCGTCGAAACGGCCAGGGCTCTTAGGAATCAGATTGACCAGGCCGGGCTTAATCACTCGCGAGTTTGTGTCTTCGTGGGCTAGCACGCCTAAGGAACGTAGCTTGCCAATCACTGCACTCTGCTGCATGTTAAATAGGTGCTTGCCGCTAACCACGGCGTAATCTTCATTACGGGTTGGATTTTGCATGCGGGCAATTAGGTCATCATAAGTACTGCGGTCAAATTGGGCGGCATATTTATCGTCGGCGCGTCGCCGATCGCGCTTTAGGCTCCGGGCAAAGGCTTCTTCAATGTCCATTTGGAACCACACTAACAGCGGCTGTACTCGGTAGCGCCGGGCCAGATCGTACAGTTGATGCCGCTGGCCGGCACGGGTGGCATTGGTATCGTAGACAACGCTTAGCCCGGCCGATAAAAACTCCTCTGCCATGTAGTTCATTAACTGGGCCACAATGTCGTTCTCTTGTTTGTCGTAACGTGGCTGCTCAAACAGTTCGCCGCGAATTTTATCGGCTTGCAAATGCGCAGCCTGTACGTTTTCGCAAAACTGTCGGGCAAAGTACGTTTTGCCGGCGCCGGGGAAACCGTAGAGCAAAAGTAAGAAGGGCTTGTGGGGGTATAGCTTGGCCATGTCTATTTAGGTATAGCAGATTTATCTCCATTTGGGAAGCGCCAAAACAGATGACATTTTAAGCCTTTTCCTCTATCATAAGACATTGCTAGGGGCATAGTACAACGGCTAGTATATAGGTCTCCAAAACCTAAGATCGTGGTTCGATTCCACGTGCCCCTGCCATACCGGATAGACCTTTTGAAGTAGCTCCATTTCGGCTTTATGATCTCTGTTATTTTCAGCTTTTTGATTAGTTTGGTTAAGCCTGCAAGTAGGGTGCAAAAAAGCAGTATCAAAGCGGTATAATTATACTCGTTTTTTGCGGGTGCCAGGAGGTAGTTGAGAGCGGGAAACGGGCAATTCCTCAAATACAGGGTTTTAGGTGTTGACATGAATGGTAAAATTGCTTAAGCTTTAAGAGGTACAACGCTTGTGCTTTTTGGCCATAATGGCTACAATTGTCACAGGTATAAAAATAAATACCGAAATTAACAAAGAGGGTGATGAAAATACTGATGCTTGGGTGGGAGCTACCTCCCCACAATAGCGGCGGGCTGGGAATTGCGTGTTACCAGCTCTGCAAAGCCCTCTCCAAAAAAGACGTTTCCATCGAGTTTATCTTGCCGTATAAGGCCGACCACCAAATTGATTTTATGGAGGTGACGGCCGCCCATCCCCAGGGTGTGGCCGCAGTTTTGAAAGCCGGCATCGCTTACGACAGTATCAAGTACATCAGAGAAGACGGCCAAGAAGAATGGCACGATATTTATGAGCAACAGGCCATGTATGAGCATGCCGTGGCTAAACTGGTAGAGGAGCGCGAATTTGACATTGTTCACGCCCACGACTGGCTGACCTTCCGGGCCGCTTTGCGAGTGAAAGAGCTCAAGCGCTGTCCGATTATCTTACATGTGCACTCGGTGGAGTCGGATCGCGCCGGCAGCAAAGATGGCAACCCTTTAGTTAAGGAGATTGAAGGCATTGCCTTGCATATGGCCGACCGGGTAATTGCTGTTAGCCAGCGGACCAAGAATGCCATTGTGCACGATTACGGTGTGCCGGCCGACAAGATCCAAGTAGTCCACAACAGTATTGACCCAGATGACTTGGCGCCCTTAGACCAGAATAATGCCTATGCCTATTTGACCCTGATGAAGTCGCTCGGTTACAAGGTGGTTGTCAATGTCGGCCGCTTAACTATCCAAAAAGGCCTGCCGAACCTGTTAAGGGCAGCTGAAGAAGTGGTGGCTCAAGCGCCGAAGACCCTGTTCTTAATTGTCGGCAGCGGCGAGCAGTACTATGAACTGATCGAGCTGGCAGCCGAACTCGGCATTGGCACCAACGTGCTGTTCACCGATTTTCAGCGTGGCAAGCGCTGGCGCGACGCTTTCGGAATTGGCGACTTGTTCGTTATGCCGTCGGTGTCTGAGCCGTTTGGCTTGACGCCGCTGGAGGCCATCGGTTACGGCACCCCAGCCATGGTTAGCAAGCAGTCCGGTGTCAGCGAGATACTACTCAACTGCCTTAAGGTGGATTTTTGGGACGTTAAAGAAATGGCCAACCAGATCACGGCCGTGGTGCAAAATGAAGCCCTTGGCCTGGAGCTACTCAAAAACTCGCGTGTGGAGTACGAAAACCTGGGCTGGCACAAGGTCAGCGATAAGCTGATGGGCATCTATAAGCAGCACGCTGAGGCGGTAGCATGAAAGCAATTGTGCTTTACCTGCACGTCCACCAGCCTTTTCGCGTGCGCCACTACACTGTCTTTGACAGCGGTGTTAACCACGATTACTTTGAGGCGCCAGAGGGCAGCCCCGAAAGCAACCAAGACACCCTCCAAAAAGTGGCCGAAAAGTCGTATCTGCCCACTAACCAGAGGCTAATTAAGCTACTAAACGATAACCCAGACTTTAAACTCAGCCTATCTATCACCGGTACGGTATTGGAGCAATTAGAGGAGTGGTCACCGAAAGCCCTTCAATCCTTCAAAGACCTGGTTAATACCGGCCGGGTGGAGATTGTTGGCGAGACCTACCATCACAGTTTGGCTTTCTTTTATTCGCGGGCCGAGTTCGAGATGCAAGTCGACATGCACCGCCGTAAGGTACAGGAACTATTCGGCCAAACGCCCCAGGTTTTCCGTAACACCGAGCTGGCTTACAATAATGACCTGGCCTACTGGGCCGACCGGGCCGGCTATAAGGGCATACTGGCCGAAGGCTGGGACGGTGTGCTGGGTTGGCGCAGTCCCAACTTTGTTTACCGGCCGAACTACACCGACCAGATCCGCTTACTGATGAAAAACTATCATTTGAGCGATGACATCGCCTTCCGCTTTGGCGATAGCAGCTGGAGCGAGTACCCCTTAACGGCCGACAAGTTTTCGCACTGGCTGAGCGAAGACCCTGACGGCACCAACTTTAACCTGTTTATGGACTACGAGACCTTCGGCGAGCACCAGTGGCACGAATCCGGTATTTTTGGCTTTTTGGAGCACTTACCCCAGGAGTGGCTCAAAAACGAAGGCCACACCTTTATGACCGTTAGCGAAGCAATCGACAGTTTTGAGCCGGTTGGCAAGGTGGACGTGCCAGAAACCATTACCTGGGCCGACACCGAGCGAGATCTGTCGGCTTGGCTGGGCAATGCCATGCAGGGCACGGCTATCCAGTCGCTTTACAGTCTGCAAGATAAGATTATCGGTAGTGGCGACCTGACGCTAATAGAAGACTGGCGCCGCCTGCAAACCAGCGACCACTTCTACTACATGTGTACCAAGTGGTTTAACGACGGCGACATCCATGCTTACTTTAGCCCTTACGAAACGCCTTACGAAGCCTATATGAACTTTATGAACGCCTACCGCGACCTGGCTGCCCGGTTGGTCTTACAGGGAGCGCCGGTTTAGGCCGGCTTACTTAGGGTGGGACGTCCGGTAGTACTCAGCAACGGACAATTATTCGTTGGCCTAGACGAGAACGGCCTGGTGCACGACTTTTACTACCCTTACGTTGGCCTGGAAAACCTGACCAACGCCCGCTCCAGCCAGCACAAAATCGGCGTCTGGGTAGACGGCACCTTTAAATGGACTGACGACGGCTCTTGGGAAGTCCAAGTCAACTTTGAAGAAGATGCCCTAATTAGCCAGATAAAACTACAGTCAGCCGACCTGGGCATCTCCTTGCATCTGCAGGACTATGTTGATAGTGAAAGCAACGCGCTGATTAGAGATATTACGGTGGTTAACGAATCCACCAAGCTGCGCGATGTGCGTATCTTTATGCATCAAGTTTTCCAGATTTCACGGGCTGGCCGGGCCGATACCGCCCTTTATGTGCCCGACGAGCATTACATGCTTGATTATAAGGGCCGCTACAGCTTGCTGATTGCCGGTAAATTTGCCGACGGCGAGGCTTTTGACCAGTACGCCGTCGGCAACTACCATATTGAAGGCAAAGACGGCACCTACATTGATGCCGAAGACGGCGAGTTATCCGGTAACCCAGTGGAACACGGCGGTGTCGATAGCGTTATTCGCTTTAAGCGGCAACTTAAGGGCGGCCAATCAGCCACAATTAATTATTGGGTAATCGCTGCCAGCAGCCAAAGCGACGCTCAAGCGCTCCATGTTAATTTCAAGCAGCAAGACCTCGGTGACCGTCTACGCCACACGCGGCAATATTGGCAGCAGTGGCTAGGTGAGACTGAAGTACCTTTGCCTAATTTTCATCCGCAAAGTATAGTCCATAGCCTACTGGTTGTTAAAGCCCACTGTGACGTGCGCGGTTCTGTATTGGCCAGCGGCGACTCTAGCATCTTTAACTATGGCCGTGATTACTACTGCTACTGCTGGCCGCGCGACGCCGCCTATGCCCTGTGGCCGCTAATCCGCCTTGGCCACTTTGAGGAGGCCAAGCAGTTCCTGGAATTTGCCCGTGACACGATGCACCAAGACGGCTACTTAATGCACAAATACCAGCCAGACCGAGCGATTGGTAGTACCTGGCACCCTCTAATTCATGGTCGTAGCCAGGAATTGGCCATCCAAGAAGACGAAACCGCCTCTGTTATTTACTTTCTCGGTGAATACCTGGAAGCTAGTAAAGACATCACTTTTATACAAAATCTTTACCATACGTTTATTGCGCCGTGTGCCAACTTTATGTGCCGATTCATCGACGCCGCCACCGGCCTGCCCCACGCCAGTTACGACCTTTGGGAACAAAAATTTCTGACGACTACTTACACCACTTGTACTGTTATAGCCGGCCTGGAAACAGCCGCCGGCCTGGCTAACATCATTGAAATGCCCGAAGACGCCGTGCGCTGGCAAAAGGCGGCCGACAGCATAAGGCAAAACCTCGACAAGCTGTACCGTGACGGTTATTTTGTTAAGGGCTTCCTCTTAAACGAAAAAGGCGAGCTGGAATATGACAATGCCATCGACATTTCCAGTCTTTACGGGCCCTACATGTTCGCTAACCTACCACTTAGTGATGAACGTTTAATTAGCACAGCCAATCAAGTCGAGAAGCGCCTGCTTAATACATCGCCGATTGGCGGCGTGCTACGCTACGAAAATGACGATTACTTCTTAGGCAAAAAACAATACAAAGGTAATCCCTGGATTGTATGTACGCTTTGGCTGGCACAATACTATAACAGTACCGGCCAATCTAAAAAGGCGCAGGACTTACTTAAGTGGGCTCTAGACCGGGAACTGCCCAGTGGCGTGCTCAGCGAGCAGTTTGACCCTGAAACCGGAGCACCTCTAGGAGTAACACCTCTAGTTTGGAGTCAGGCCGAAATGCTTAACACTCTGCTAGACCTGAACGACTCGATCGTTACCGTTTAGGCGCTTCGTTGCGGCCGAGGTTCTTTTTGGTCTCGGTAAAGATAACGTGGCGGCGCAGCTTGGGACTATATTTGCGTAAACTGAGTTTGTCGGGCGTGTTCACAGTATTTTTGGTCGTGTAATAAAGGCGCTCGCCGCTCTCTTCGCTGATGAGTCCGATAATCTTGCGCTTGTCGCCCTTTTTTGCCATTTCCACATCTTAACAGATCAGGCGCTTCTGGTAAACCCTTGGCTGCTCTGCCAGTTTAGCTTAGCCATTCTATGCACCCGTTTTATTGCCGACGTATAAAGTGTGGCATTTACCATACTTTATACTGCTGGCTTAAATTGTGATGAAGTTTCAGCGTCAAAGTTGACAATTTAAAACACCCCTTAGGGGGTGCTTTTCTGTGCTCGCGATGATCATGGCCACCGCAGGTCAGCACATCATCATAGTAGGCTTAGCTTTCCGGCAATACTGTATAAATTCTTACGCTTCACTGTAGAAAACGGTCTGGTGGAGCCGGCGGAGGGATTCGAACCCACGACCCGCTGTTTACAAAACAGCCGCTCTGACCAACTGAGCTAC
>DATBED010000073.1:0-15914 GCA_036276195.1 Saccharimonadales bacterium (SeqCode)
TTTTATCAATACCACGTTTTAGCATAAGTATTATGTAATTTACTTGCATTATTTTCATTTTTATAGTATATTCATGTAGACACTAAATTTTAAGAGGAACGGGAGTACTATGAGTGGATCCGGAGGTCTAGGTGGCGGTAGCGCTGTTGGCGCTACAACCATCGCTACAGGTGCGGTCGCATTGCCCTTTACAGGTGGCAATACGGTTGTATCTTACATCATCATCACTGCGATGATCTGTGGAGCTGCAATTGTCTTGAGCAAGCTTGCCAAGACTGTTGCTGGCCGCTTTTTAGCCTAAACAGCTAAGCGAATCTGCTTAAGAATGCTGCTATGAGTACTGATAGCATATTGTTAAATGCGCGCTCAAGCGAGTTTAGGCTGTATCTGTTCGCCGCACTGGTTTACGCCAGTGTGGCTGGGCTGATATTGATGCCCACGATTAGTAAGCATCAGACCCAGTTAGCCGTAAACACCCAGTTATCCCAGTACCTCAAGCAGGCGAGCTCTAAAAACGCTGTGGCAATGCCCATAGTTGGCACACCTGCCAGCATTTCCATCCAGCGTTTGGGCATTGATTTACCGGTGGCGCCTGGTTATTATAATTTTTCAACTCATAAATGGACGCTGGATAGTCAGCATGTCTTCACCGATAACTTTACCGATCCTAACCCGGTAGTAGGCTCTAAACAAGCGCGCGTAACCGTGCTTTACGGTCATGACATTCCCGGAATTTTGGTCAAAACTTCTCAGTTAGTTCACGGCGATATTTTAGCCATAACTACTAAAAACGGCTACCGTTTCCGCTATTATTACGACCGCTCCAAGGTTATCGTGCCGACCGACACCTCTATTTTGAGCGAGCAGAATACTGGTGATCCGGTAATTTTAGTAACCTGTACCGGCACCTGGTACCAGTTCCGTCACGCCATGTATTTCCGCTTAATTAACGTCCAAAAACTGCCAGATCAGCCGGCCGGAGCCAGCGCATGAACGAAGCTATAAAAATAATGGTCACTTATATTATTGTTATGAGCATGATTAACTTAGTGCGAATGACGCTGTATTTAATCGGCAGCGATATTTACGCACTTAAGCAGTTGAAGACCACCAAAGCCAACCGCCGCAATTACTATCGGCCAACTGTCAGCCTGGTGGTGCCGGCCCATAATGAAGCGGCTTTAATCGAGAAAACACTTGAGTGCTTGGCACGATTGGATTACCCCAAGAACAAATTACAGATTATTATTGCCAATGACGGTTCGACTGACGGCACCTCAAAAATAGTGCAAAAGTTTATTAAGCGGCATAAAGGTGAGATTAACATGGTTCTGTTTGGCCAGCGCAATGGCGGCAAGGCCAACGTGCTGAACAACGCCATCCGCCGCTTGGCAACCGGCACATTTATTATGTGCTTGGATGCCGACTCTTTAATCGCGCCAGACGCTATCAAGAAGGCGGTGTACCACTTCCGCGACAAACGCGTGGTCGCCATTGCCAGCAACGTCAATATTATCGAAAACGGTACCATATTAGGCCTGGCGCAACGCTTTGAGTACTTGATCTCTTACCACATGAAAAAGGCTCAGACGATCTACAACATCGAGTACATCATCGGCGGCATCGGTTCGATGTTTCGGCGCTCAGTGCTCGAAAAAGTGCAGTACTACGACACCAACACCATGACAGAAGACATCGACCTGACGATGAAAATCATCGCCCAAGGCAACAAGCAACACCGCATTGCTTACGCCTCGGATTGCATTACCTACACCGAGGCTGTGCCGTCTATTAAGTCACTGGTCAAGCAACGTTTCCGCTGGAAGTACGGCCGTCTGCAGACTTTCTA
Organism: Saccharimonadales bacterium (SeqCode); assembly: GCA_036276195.1. Taxonomy (GTDB): domain Bacteria; phylum Patescibacteriota; class Saccharimonadia; order Saccharimonadales; family UBA4665; genus DATBED01. The sequence continues at coordinate 1,850 of DATBED010000073.1, forward strand.
TAAGAATTACAAAATGTTCTTCGCACGAGACAGTATCTATTCCAAGACGCTGACTTGGCTGATGCTACCTTACGCCCTGCTGCTGGAAATGCTCTTCCTGCTAGAGCCGCTAATCGTGACTCTAATAATTTTCACCAGTATTTACTACCATAGTCCTGGCACCATCTTGGCAGCCCTGGCCGTGGTTTCCATTTACATCTTAATAAACGTGTGGTCAAGTGGCCATCTTACCTTTAAAGAAAAGTTGCGCCTTAGCTTCTTCACGCCCTCGATGTATGTGGTGATGTACCTGATGTCGATCGTTGAATACATCGCTCTTATACAATCCATCAGCAAGCTACCGGCCTTAACTAAGAGCTTATCGAGTAAACGGACTACCTGGGTTTCCCCGGAACGCAGCGGCGCTAGCTTAACAACCTAAGAATCTAAAGAAGAGCCAGTCGGAGATAAGTATAAGCCCCCTGTATTGTGCTATAATCACCTCTGTTCGCGGGTGTTGTATAGCGGTTATTATCCCAGTTTTCCAAACTGGTGACGGGAGTTCGACTCTCCCCACCCGCACCATTGTGACACCAAGGTATGCTTCCTTGTTCAATAACTCTTTTTTTCTTGATCCCCAGATCGGTTATAACTTGACTCTCGTGAGGGCGGGCATGGTGACAAAAAGCGGCTCAAATGGCAAGACGTATCGAAGGCGGACCAGCCTTTGGTTTTGAGAGTGGTGGCGAACTAGATATGGCCTATGAGGTTCTTGGTAGAAACTATATGGGTAGCAAGTGAGAAAGCTAAACACTTTCCCGATCCTGATGTCGCAGACATTGTTAAGCTTTGGGCTGATTCAGGCAGGCAAACTACTTAACGCAAACAAAAAAGACACGTTTGATTCAGTTCAGTATCTTGCGTGTCTTTGAAAAAAGATACGTCTGGTTCAATACAGTACCGCGCGCATCTTTTATGCTTTTATGGTAACAAATTATTCACAAAATTTCAATAACTTTTGCAGCTTTAGTTATAATCAGCACTCTTTTGAATTTGTGTGGTCCAGATAGAAAAAAGTTTGTACGGGATGCGGCTCTCTTCTGATGCAGTTTGATCCTGCGTAAGTCTAGAACGATGTTACGCGATTGTTTTCTGGCAGTTCTCAAGTTATTTTCTATGGTTTTCTTGCTGCTACCTCTTGGACTTTTAATTTCCCATTTGATGCCGTTAATCTCAATATCGGATGTTTTACGTGATTGAGGACGCAAAAACGTGACATCCGTCTTAAAATGAACGGCTAGTATAAGTGCCGCAGACAACTCATGATCCTAGGGGCGATCTTTGAGATTAGTTTTAATAATAACTTCGTATTTCATCTGAGTTCATCCAGTGTAACACGCGATGTTCTTGGGCCATTACTTTATACTGGATTATTGCAAGCTTAGGGATAGAGAGGCTTCGGATCCAGCTTGGGCCCACGCTAGATTGGTTTGGGCAGTTGCAGGCTTAATAATAGTGATTTTGGCTAGGCCGTTTTCGGTTGGTTGAATGTTGAAAATACGGGTGGTCAAGGCGCGGGTGGCAGCGTACTGTTTAGTTGTTAAATGGCCCGCGGTTACAGTGGCCAATGCCAGTACAGCTGCAACTACCAGCACAATTGGTACGGCGTGGTGGTGGCTTCTTACTTCCATTGCCATTGGGCCTCCAGGCCGGAAAAGCCAGCCGAACCGGTCGAAATGGCATGCACTATAACAAAAATATTGTCTCCGTTCTTAACCGGGTGAAAGACGGCCGCTTCGGCTACAGTCACGCCATTTGACTTGTTGGTGGTTATCACCGCGTAGTCTGGGCTGCCGGCAAAGGAACCGACCTGCTCCGATTCAATTACGTAGCCGGGTAGGTTAGCCTGCACATCCTTCTCGATTGCCGGTTTGGCTACCTGCGTAAAGGTGCTAGCCGAAGTTAAGGCCGACTGGCTGGCATAAACTTTATAAGCATCGGTAGAAGTTTCTAGGGTCGAGCCATTGAAGGCGCGCATGTCGCAGCTACCGGCCGAATTGCCGATGTTGAGCTTATCGGTAAAGCCAAGTGAATAACAGGGAGTAGATAGGTTATTTGCTGTAATTGTAGGGCCGCTGGCCGCCGCGGCGCTGGAACTTCTAAGCTTAGTCTCATGATTAATAGCGTACGTCCAAACCGCCAAGCCGGCCACTAAAGATAAGCTCGATAAGATTATGCCTACTGTGCTCATACTCCGCCTGGTGCCCGAGCGAGATATAGTGCCCATAACCAAACCGGCAATTCCTAGAATCAGTCCTAGAAGAGCCATAAATACCGAACCGGCCAGGCCGATTGCACCGAACAGCACGGCTAGTAGGGCCTGGGTCTCTGCTTTACGCTGCATTGGAACTGCCAAGGCATAAGCCTGTTGGTCAGACTGACCGCCTAATGGGTAGCCGCAATTGCCACAAAAAGCGGCGCCCGCTTCAGTTGATTGCTTACAGTTAGGGCATTCCATGTTGGAGCAATTTAAGCATGTTGGCCACAGTGGACGCAATAAAGGTGATGCCGTGGATTAGCCCAGCCACAAGCCCGGCAAAAGTTATTATGGCCGACTACACTTAGGCCTTTAGCCTGGTCATTCTGGGTTGCTTGGCTAAACAAGAAGAACAAACCGGCCGAAACACTTAATGTGATAAGTAAAGACATTGTTTGGTAGGCGGCCACGCCGGAAGTTAAACCAAAGTCGTATAGACCATGCAGAATTATCATGAGCAAGAGTGGAACCGCGGCTACCAATGGCGATTGTCTGGCCAGCTTTCTTTTGATCAAGAAGTAGCCGATGGTTCCAGTAGTAGCAGCGTGAAGCATTGGTGTTAGCACCAGCCGGGTTAGGCCAGCCCGACTACCAAATTGCAGAGTGTAGAGTAAATTCTCGGGTAAGCCAAAGCCCAAGCCAGCCAAGGCAAAATAGATTATGCCATCGGTATGCTCGTTAAAATAGCGCTTTTTGTAAATCAGCAGTGCCAGCGGCAGAAATTTACAAATCTCCTCAATCGCCCCCACCATTAGAGCCGCTCCAAGCATCGATCCATATGGTGCTCCCGGGTCAAGATTATGAACCGGGACCAACCGGCTCTCTATTAAGGCCGCGGCTACAGCACCAGTTAAACCTAGCCCTGCTGCTTGCCATAATGCTAATACCGGTTCCTTCTCGCCATGATCGTGCGCAATCAAAAACCAGGCCAGCACCACAGCCAAGCCTATAAAAACCAGCAATAAAATGAACAGCAACATCGAAATTTTTGTTTTTACGCTCCAATCTGTAGTATACACTAGAGTGGCGAGCCCCGGTAGCTCAGCTGGATAGAGCAGAGGACTTCTAAGCCTAAGGTCGCAGGTTCGAATCCTGCCCGGGGTACCAATGCGAAATTATGGAGGCTACGGCCTCCTTTTTCATCTGTTGAGGTTGGGTTTGGACGCTTAGATATTGCTTTTCAAGCGCTGGGTAATTCTCAACCAGTGGTGTGAGGTACTTTATCGGCTCAAACTCTAGTAATCCGTCCTTGTACGTCAGGTTTTGACCGACCATTCCAAGCACTTCCTTACGTTTCTCGTCTTCATCACTCTCAAAGTCTTCCCGTGCATAGCGGGCAAAGTTGAAATATCTATCTGTTAGCTTACGTAGCTCTTTATTATGTTCCTCTTGAGTATTGAAGTCGCCACGCAGTAATGTAAGCTTATTTTCAAGCGTTAACTTTTCACTTTCATAAAACTCATCGTCAACTTGACCTTTGTAACGCATACGCCCTAACTCTCTTAGCTCACTTTCAACCGCCAAAATAGTCTTGGTTTGCGCTACGTAAATCTTCTCCTGCCTGTCAATTTCTTCTTCGTGGAACTCGCTCAAATACTTGCATGCCCAGTCAAAAAACTCTGGCAGTATCGTGTACTTATCTAATTCTTTCCGTATGCGCTTGGTAAGCTCTTGTGGCTTAATTGTACGGCTTTGAGAGCATTGCACGTCTGTACGGCGGCGTGTGCAGTAACAATACTCAAAAGTCTGCGTAGTGCCATTCTTGTATGTCTTTTTAACCGTACTGTAAGTAATCAGGCAACCGCACTCACCACACTTAATTATGCCTCTATAGGGAAAAGGGTCGGGTTCATCTGTTTCAGATATTTCAGGCCGTGGTTGGTTGTAGCGTTTAATCAGTAATTGCACTCGCTCAAACTCTTTGGGTGTAACAATTGCGTCATGATTACCTTCAATAACCTTGCCATTGTAGCGCATGTAACCATTGTAAAAAGGGTTGTGGAACATTGCGTAGACAGTTGCAGTGGACATGGGCTTGTTGCCTTTTTTCCGGCGCTTAATGCTCCGTAGGCCTTTCTTTTCAGCCCAGCGTGCTATTTCTGGCACACTATAAGTTCCAGTCATCATCATGTCCCACATTTGGCGAATAATTGGTGAACGCTTCTCGTCAAGAATAATCGTCTTGTAGTGGCTGTTTTCATCATCTCGGTAGTTCTTATAGCCTATTGGCGGAACGCCCGGCAGCCAGCCTTTATCGGCTTTTGACTGCATACCACGCTTAACAGCTACTACTAAGTCTCGGCTAAACTGTGCGTCCATACTTGCGTCTACACTAAAAATTAGTGCGTTATCTTCCGGCAGGTATGTCTTATGTGCAGTAACTATTGCCTTTAGTTTGCCGTCAAACATTAGTTGCTGTATTTCACCGCTCTCCTTTGGGTTACGGGCAAGACGATTTGATTTCCAGCTTAATATTCCGTCTAATTCTCCCGCTTCTACTCTAGCGATTAACTTATCATACTCATCACGTTTGCCCGGTATCTTCGCTGACTTAGCTTCCCAATAGGTAGCGCCTCTTACAATAGTGAAGCCTTGCTCTTTGGCAATACGCTTCATCTCATCTTTCTGATCTTGAATAGATTGTACTTGCCGGTCTTCGCTTTCGGTTGATTTACGGGCGTATAAACCAAACCTTAAATGTGTTAATTCTTGCATTACTATATTTTCCTTTACTAATTCTAATACTAACTACCTCTGCTATAAAGGAGTTAAGGCGGTATATATTTGTAAGGTTGTGTATAACTCATATAGATGTCATTGCATACATATCTTGTACAAAGAACCACAAGGTTAATTACAAAGTAATTTACCTTGTTATTTAATTTAGTCTTTTTATTAAAGTAGTCTTTTTTGGCAGACATCAGTGTCCCCCCGTTTGGTCGTCCATGTCCGTGCTGACAGGACGCTTATGTCCGCTAGCATTTGGGAGCAAGTGAAAATCATTTAATGCTAGTATTAGTGGCACTAGGTCATATTCATTTGTCTTATTATGTCGCCGAATACGCTCTATAAAGCCCTTGCTTTCAAGGTCTTGAAGCATACGGCGAGTATGGCGTGGGGAACGGTCAATCAATTTAGAAAGAGTATCTATACTTGGCCGTGGTCGCCCCTCAAGGGTGTAGCGATAACTCTCAATAGCTACCAGCAAGACAAACTCAACAGGTTCAATTGATAAAGCAACGAGGTTCTTAATTAAGCGGTTAGGAACGCAAGTAAACCCGTCTTTAGCGATATCTTCTGTCCAGCGATTAACAAAACTTATCGGCGAACCATTAGGAGTGTTTGCCATAGCCAGTCCCGTTCGGAATATGGCCTTGGTCGCTAACGTTTATGCCCATATTCATATTTAATTCGGTGCGAGGTTGTATCTTACTTAGCAAGCGAATGAGCTGCATGGCCTCTAGCTCTGCGGCTTTATACTCAATAGGCTGCCCAAAACGTGCTTTGTATATTGCTTGGAATTCTTTAACGGCCGACTTTGAAAGGGTCATTACTTTAATCCCTCGCTATAAATCAGGTTTTTCAGCATTTTGGTGTTATCAAAATACTGACGGGCGTAGACCCTGAGCATACCAGCCCAATAGTCATCTATTGATTTTGTAAAATCATCATCTTTACCAAATATAAAAAATACTCGGTTACCGATACGTTCGGTGCGCTGGATCCCAAAGCCAGATGTAACCAAGGCAGCAACCAGTCCAAAATCGCTGATGTGTGCTTCTTTTGTTGGTGTATTATTCTGCGTATTCATGATATTTACATCTGTTATGATGTTTATCATTATACGCTGTTACGACATATTGTCTCGGGTGTGTAAAGGTAGGGTTTAGAAGCCCTTGACAGTTGGTTTCATCTTCCCATAGAAGTTTTGTAAGTCCTCTTTTGTTTTGTATTGGCTTTTATTATTAATCGTGAAGCCCTCAAGCTTACCGTTTTGATACTGCTTAAATATGTCGCCCCATGTAGGCAGAGGAGTGCGTGAACGAGCTTTAAAAATTGCGTAAACTAATTCGTGATTAAATGTTGGCCGCTTTTTACCGGAACGCTGGCCGTAGTAGTCCTCTTTTGCAAGTTCAATGCGCTGCCAGTCAGTTTTAATTTGGTCTTGGGTAGTTTTAGGACCGATTTTGTAAATTAGGCCGTATTGTCCTGTTTCCATTAAACCGCCGAGTTCGTCCATGTCATAGCCGTAACCAGCTCCTTCGTCATACAAGCCGTCAGCGTAATACCAAAGTTCATGCACTCCAATACAATATCTGTGTGCAAGTTCATACAGAACTATTTTATGCTCATCTAGTAAGTGGTCGGAGTTTGGGTCTAGCGATACATCTTTATAGTAAACGTCCTCAAAAAGCTTGCGTGCCTCTTTAATATCTCGGTCAAAGTCTGGGTCATTAAAGACATGGAATACATGAATTCGGTAGTCGCTGCCACTACTTAAGGCGTACTTATCTTGTAACTGGCGCACCTCTTTGGCAATTATAGCGTCAATGGGCTTGCCATCTTTAAGACGTTTAGGTAGCTTCATATTCATTTACATCTTCCTGTAAGGCAATTTTAACAGGGACGGTGCTATAATCCCTATAACGCTAACAGCGTTATATACAATTTGATAAGACCTAAACTGAGTAGCCCAAAGGCGAAAGGCATGGTTATAAAGACCTATAGAGCATACCGATGCCGTCATCGGGGTTGCTCTATAGGCCGTGCCGGGAAACTGGTGCGGGTGGCCGCAAGGTCGCCGCCCGGTGGCGGCTTCTGTATTATTAGCCCCACTTGGCTTAAGTAATTTAAGCAGGAGTAACCGGCATGGGATTACGAGATAAATTTAGAGAAGCAAAAGAACGTGGCGACGCATATAAAGCAGGCCGTCAAGCCGATTTATTAAATAACAAACTTATTGCCGATTTAGGCAGTCGTGGCGAAAAGCAATTAGCCCAGAACCTACAGGACGGTGAAAATATATTGGCTAAAGTTAAAGGCGACTTTGGACAAGGCTTTGTAGTTACGGACAAGCACGTTTTCATAGTTAAATGGGGCTTTCAGTCCGGTAGTACGTTTGGCGGCAAATGCGTGGCCTACAGCTACCCAAACATCACAGCTATACAAATGAAGCAACAAGCTCTTAAAGGGCTGGTACAGGTGCTCACAGCGGCCACAGCAGACAATAACAAACTTAGCTATTGGGGTGGGCGTGGCAATGCCAATAATGCCCTTGAAAGCGACAGTGCCATAACCTTTGATCGGCAAACAGCACCGGTATTTCAAGCGGCAGTTAACCTAGCTAAACGTCAAATGGAGCAGCCAAGCATTGGTAATAAGCAAAGCGTCAACAGTATTGATAAGCTAAAAGCCTTGCGTGATGAGGGCGTGCTTACAGACGATGAGTATAAAGCAAAAGTTCGTGGTGTTTTAGGACTAAAATAGACTGCGGAAAAGGCCTAAAAAATATTGTCAAAACGCTGTAGAAAATAGCTGTTTTTTACTCCGGAAAGTACTGTCATTTTGATGTGTTTACCCCTGTTAATTTACGATTAATTTCTGGAGTTTTCATAAAGGGAGTTATTACAGTTTCACACTGGTGCTATTTTCCGCAGTTTTTGATGGCAAATTATAAGAGCCTTTTCGCCATACATTTTTTGCTTTTACATAGGTAGGTAACGTCTGACATAATATGTCTAATCTATGGAATACAATTTACCTACGCCTGAAAGCAATGAGTTTACTTCGCTTATAAGAGGTACATCAGAACGTGGCATTTATGCTGTACTTTATGCCAACCTTGAAAAACATTTAAGTATGGCTGAAATTAGGCAGCAAATGGGGCTTGAGAGTGGACAGCAAGAACACCTCAACCGACGCATGAGAGAACTTTATAGTACTTTTGAAATTGAGCGAATACGTGAGGGCAATGAAACTAAATATAAACTTATTAAAAAGTTGGACAAGCAACTCAATACTGAACAGATCAGCAATAGAGTACGTTCGTGGGTATTGCGTGATAAAAGATGTGTGCAGTGCGGGCGCACACCGGCGGAAGACGGTGTAAAGTTACATGTTGACCATAAAATACCTCAAGCTTGGGGTGGCACTAATGACCCGGAAAACTTACAAGCTCTGTGTTCCGACTGCAATGAGGGCAAAAAGAACTTGTACGCAACCTACGATGATTTTGCAGATAAGATTAAGTTAGCGGCCACTTACAATGAACCACACAAGAGAATTGGCGAACTGCTTAAAGCGTTCAATGGCAAACCCGTACCATCTGATTTGGTAGAATTAGTGGCGAAAGCCAAGCAGTATCAAGACGACTGGCAAAAGCGTATGCGTGAGTTGCGTGAGCTAGGTTGGGAATATTCTTTTATCAAGAAAAAGGAAGATAATCGCTTTAAGACTTACTTCGTTTTGGAACATTTTGAGCCTTGGCCTGACGGCAGTGTTAGGGCTGCAATTAGGCAGCGGGAGCAGTTGAAGAAGCAAAAATAGGCACTTGTGTGTCGTCTTCATCATCGCTACTAGTAGCGCTTACAATGGCAGGTTGAACCATAGTAATAGCTTGTTGAATAGCTTGCCCAACTGCAGCAGCTACCGGTGGCGGAAAAGCATTTCCAACTTGTTTATAAGCGCTTGTCTTACGGCCTGCAATTTTCCACTCTTTAGGGAAGCCTTGCAGGGTAGCGGTCATTTCAACTGTAAGCCTTGGAGCACCCACAAAATCCTTAGCGGGGGCTTCATCTGCAATACCTTTGCCGTCCACACCTAATTTAAGCCATGCTTCTTTAGCACGTGTAGGTCCAAGATCAGCCCCGCCATGCTTTTTTGAGCCGCCCACTAATGTTGGAGCAACTTTATTGGCTTTTACTTTCCACTCATCAACAGCTTCCCACCCGTTACTTGCCATGGCTTCATATAGGGCTTCGCCTACTGTTGTTTGCTGCATATCAACTTCCGGCCAGACAAAGTAATCAAAATATTGTGGTTGTAAGGCTACGAGTATCGCCCTTGGCCTAAGTTGTGGTACGCCATGACTTGCAGCCTGTATCAGTTTCCACTCACCCTTATAGCCAAGTTCCTCTAAACTATCTAGTATCTGTTGGCGGTATTCAGTAAATTTAGGGTCTAGCAACCCACGCACATTTTCAAGTAATACAGCTTTGGGTTTTGTTTCTTCCACCAAACGAAGTGCCGCAGGAAATAAATCTCTCTCGTCCAAATGCCCCAACTGCTTACCCGCCTTAGAAAAGGGCGGGCATGGCACACCACCTGCCACTAAGTCCACACCCTTGTATGGCTTACCGTCAAATTGGTTTAAATCTTCTTCAAGTACTTTCCAGTTTGGACGATTAAGACGGAGTGTTTCGCAGCAACGTGCATCATTTTCAACTAAAGCTACATGCTCAAAGCCTGCCATTTCTAACCCAAGTGCTTGTCCACCTGCACCTGCGCATACCTCTATAGATGTTAGTTTCTTCTGCTTTTTGCTCATGCTACCCTCTACTTGTATCTCTAATTATAATGCACCACCGCTATAAACGTAATACTTTGGCATAAGCAATAAACTATTTGAACTGGTTAGCCTATAATTCAATTAGGACACTAACATGACAATAAACCAGCACTTCGTACAATTTCTAAGCAAATACACACCTACTGACGCGGAAAAGGCCGCCTACAGTTTGCACCGCCAGTCCGTTGAAGCAAAGTTAGCAAGTTCTTTTGGGGTTCAACATTTTTGGGAAACTGGATCGTTTAGTAACGGTACTGGCGTACGCTTCCACTCCGACTTAGATGTACTGACTAGCATACCAGCGGCATCTCAGCGCACAAACTCAAGCTATATGCTATCTGCAATAAAAACTGCACTTGAAGAACGGTTTACAACTAGCCCTATTTATATTCGCACGCCCTCTGTAGTCGTTGATTTTTCCGGATCTAAAAGAGTTGAGGTTACACCCGGTTACTATAAGACATCAGTTGACGACAACCTTGTATATGAAATACCTCAGCTTGGCGGGGGCTGGATTAAAACTAGCCCGTGGGCGCACAACAAATACGTGACTGGTGTTAATACTTCTCTTGGCTACAAGGTAAAACCACTTGTCAGGCTCATGAAAACCTTAAAGCACACCCGTAACATTCCTATTTCATCGTTCTACTTAGAATTACGTCTTGCTAAATATTGCGAGGGGGAAACATCAATTATTTACGAGTACGATATGTTACGCATGTTGAACAGGTTGGTTGCAGATGGGCTTGCTGCAACCCGTGATCCTAACGGCATAACAGGTATGGTAAGCGCCTGTAATACAGACGCACAAAAGCAAGACGCTTTATCTAAACTCGCAACTGCCAGTACACGTGTTAACAACGCTATAAATGCCGAAAAGGCTGGCCGTCATACTGACGCACTTTATTGGTGGAAAATGGTGTTTGATAGGGAGTTTTAATGAGGGGCAAAAGTTCAATAAAAAAGGAAGCCGAGCGTGTCCATGAAGCCGTTATGTATAGCGCACAAGGTCAGTTTGAGCAGGCTAAGATTTGGAACAAGCGCAATACCCGGCTCGGCATACCCGCAACAGGTTTATCGGCAATTGCCGGTGTAACCGGTTTGGCTACTACTGTAGGACGAATACCTGCGGGGCTAATGGCACTGTTGGCCGCATTTTTAACCAGTATAATGACCACCTTGAACTACGCACGTAAAATAGACCAAGCCCACTCATCAGGTAATGCTTATCTGTCCCTACAGCAAGACGTGAGAATATTCCTTGAAATTGACCTAGATAAGCTCAACGAAACTGACGCACGTGAGCAGCTTTCTACCTTAGTTGCACGGCAGCAAGAAATAAATGGTACAGCTTTACTCCCCTCAGAAAAGTCCTACCAAAATGCTAAAAAGAATATTAAGACCGGCGGCCAAAACTATAAAGCAGATAAACGCACTAAGTGAACTACCTCTACCATGCTGGTGCTATAATCCAATTAGGTAGGCATACTAAGGTCACTGCTTAACCTTTACACGCATAAGAGGCAGTAAACTCACTGGCTGTTGAGAGGGTAGATGAGGCGTTCCTCGTTCGTTCTCGCAACATTCACGTCCCTGCTGACCTCATACATTTTTAAACCATTGTCTTCGTATGGACGCAGTAAGGCCTCTATGGCGCTTCGGTCATTATCGTGCGAGGGCGTAACCCATGAAGCTTCGTCTTCGGGGTGCAGTATTACGGGCATACGCTTATGTATGTCGGCCATTTCCTTATTAGGTTCTGTCGTCATAATACTGTAAACCTTAATTTTTCTCTTATCTTCGTCTTCCCAAATATTCCATACACCAGCAAAAGAGAAAAGTTGTTCGTCTTTAGGAAAGATAAAATACGGTTGTTTGGTCTTGTCATCTAATAGCTTCCATTCATAGAAACCTGTGGCTGGCACAAGTATACGTTGTGTCATTACTAGCTTCTTCCATGACCCAAAAGCCTTGTCGGCACGGGTGTTAAAAACATCTCTAACCTTGCCGGGTCCTACAAAGCGAGGAATACCCCACCGCATAAGCTCAATATGCCTGCCGTCTTCACTATCAGATATTACTGGCATGGTTTGAGTAGGAGCCACGTTGAAGTTTTTATGCAAATCCTTGGGAACTGTTGCAAGGTTGTAATGCTGTTTTAGGTGGTCAACATCTGCAAGCGTATATCTTCCGCACATAACTTAATTGTACTCGGGGGTAGCATTATGCGTGAAGCAATAAATCAAGAAGTGAGCGTAGTTTCATATTACAGCGCAAGAGATCAAGAATATAAGCCACACTTGTTACATTGGCAAAACAAAGATTACCCTTTAGGCAAGGTGGATTATCACCATGCTCCCACAGAGGGTAAAACCCTGTTTCATATATATGAGCTGTGCGACAAGGAGCAAACGATCTGGTTCCGTTTAAAGCTCAATACAGACAATATGCACTGGCTACTGGAAGCCGTCAGCGATGGACTTGCAAACTAACAAAGAGCCAGCACTCACCATGCACGTTGACCTGAATTGCTGCTTCGCCATATTAGAGCAGCAAGCTAATAGATTAATACGACATAAACCAGTGGCAGTGGCAGCGTATAGCACTCCTAGGGGCGCTGTAATCGCTTCCAGTTACGAAGCCAAGGCTTTGGGTATAAAGCTCATGGTCAATGTTGCAGAGGCTCGTAAGCTTTGTAAAGACGTAATCATACTAACACCAGATGTAGAAAAGATTTTTGACGCACACAGGAGGTTCAGGAAAGTGCTATTGCAGTACACCAGTGATGTTCACGCAAAGTCAGTAGACGAGTTTGTGGTCAACTTTAAGGGTTCCATTGCCTTACAAAAGGGCTGGAGCCTCAAAAAGACCGGCTACATGATTAAAAAAGATATTAAAAAGGAATTGGGTGAATACGTTACGGTCAATGTCGGTATTGCCCCTAACAGGTTCTTAGCAAAGCTTGCGGCGGGGCTAAATAAACCGGACGGCTTAGATATTATTACCCATAAAAACTTACGGGAAGTGTACTCTAACCTAGAGCTAGTAGACCTGCCCGGCATAAATCGCCGCTTCAAGGCTAGGCTAAACTTGGCAGGTATATTTACACCAGTTCAATTCTTAGACGCACCTGTGTGGAAACTAAAAAATGAAGTGTTTCACAGCATAGTAGGGTATTACTGGTATCTAAGGCTCCGGGGTTATGAAATAGACGGTGTGGACTTTGAGCGTAAAAGCTTCGGGCAAATGCATGCCATTGGGCAAAAAACAGATGATAAAGAGCAGTTGTCCCGGCTATTAATGAAATTGTGTGAAAAGACTGGCAGGCGCTTACGAAAACATGACTTCATCGCATGTGGCATACATTTATGGGTGGCTTTTGAAAACAGGACATTTTGGGCTAAGGGTAAAAAGACAAAGGTTGGTATCTATTCCACACAGGACATATACCTGCATGCCCAAAAATTAATGGACGAGGTACAAATCCCCTGTAAAGCAACCAATATAGGCGTTAAGGTTTTTAACTTACAGCCTGCCACGCCAGTGCAGTTAGGCCTATTTGATAATTCCCGGTTGGACAATAGGTCGTTAGCCAAGGCGGCTGATAATGTTAATGATCGTTACGGTGAGTTTACGGTTGTCCCGGCTGTAATGGCAAACATGGACGACATCATACTCCGGCGGGTAGCATTTGGTAGCATCAAAGATATTGAGTATTAAATTACAAAGTCGTCTGAATTAGCGAGTAGCCTTGTATGAGCTGTAATAAATTTCTTTGCGCTTCTTGGTTTCCAAATATATGAATTGTCCATTTCAAATTGGCGGAGTTTTATGTTGACCCATTTAAACTCATCGTCCGCAAGCAACTGAAGTTGGGGCGCATATTGCCTGTATACATTATGTAAGTTTTCAATGAATGCTTTTTTGTCCATAACTCGCAAGTTATCGCAAATCATTTATTGGTGCAAGCATGGGCACTTTAGATTTAATAATAATTTAATAAGCACCATTTAGGAGCATGTCCCCAATAATAAGGGTTCGTACTTCGTTTACTACGGTGTACCAAGATGTATCATTTAGTTCAGATTGTGCCTTTTCGTTCAGTTGCTTAAAGGCTTCATAACAGTTAATGAGGCTATAAGACAACTTCTGGTCAAACATTTCAACGTTATAAACCAGCCCTTTTAAGATTTGCTGCTGTT
>DATBED010000074.1:0-2300 GCA_036276195.1 Saccharimonadales bacterium (SeqCode)
CTTAGGTATTGAACAAGTCGCCTGATAAATTAAACAATAGCAAATGGGAGTTTACGGGCGCTTCGGCGTTGTTTTTCTTAAGGTTCTTGCGGCTAGGGTGATTTTGCTGCGATACTTATAGTTCATGTTACAAGACGAGGCGTTGGATATTTTAAAGTTGGGGCACAATGTGTACCTGACTGGTGCTGCTGGCAGCGGCAAGACTTACGTGCTCAACCAGTACACTAAGTACCTGCGCGAGAATAATATTGTGGTTGGCGTGACGGCCAGTACGGGCATTGCCGCTACTCACATGAATGGCATGACCATACATTCTTGGGCGGGTCTGGGTATAGGCGACTCGATTGATATAGAGCGCATCTTGACCAAATCCAGTCTTAAAAAACGGATGGCCGAAGCCAGGGTGTTGATTATTGATGAAGTGTCGATGCTTGATGGCCGCGTGCTTGATGCCGTCGATGCCATTACTCGGGCCTTCAAAGATAAAACCAAGCCGTTTGGCGGGCTGCAGGTAGTGTTGGCCGGCGATTTGTTTCAGCTGCCGCCGGTGACTCGATCGGGTGAGCCGTTTTTTGTGTTTAATTCCGAGGCCTGGCAATCGATGGGCCTCAAAATTTGCTACCTTGAAGAGCAGCATCGGCAAGACGACAGCAAACTTTTGGGTATTTTGAACGCCATACGGTCTAACAGCGTCGATGAAACGCACTTTGAAGAGCTCAGCCAGCGAATGAAGCCGGCTCCGAGCGGCGAGGATATTATCAAGCTATACACGCATAATGCCCATGTTGACGATATCAACACGAAGGAATTAAACAAGCTTAAAACAGAGGCCAAGACATACCAAATGACCAGCCGCGGCCGCCAGAACGCCGTCGAGTCCCTAATCAAACGCTGCCTGGCACCGGAGCAGTTAGTTTTGAAGATTGGCTCGGAGGTGATGTTCGTGGCCAACAATCCGGCCAAGCAGTATTCTAATGGCACGCTCGGCAAGGTCGTCAAGTTTAACAGTGATGGCAGGCCGGTCATCCAGACCAAGCAGCGCCTCATAACTGTCGACGAGCACACCTGGAAAACAGAAGATGGCGATAAAACCATCGCCGAAATCACGCAACTGCCGCTGCGCTTGGCCTGGGCGATAACGATTCACAAGAGCCAGGGCATGAGTTTGGACGCGGCCGAGATAGACCTTTCAAGATCATTTGAGCCGGGCATGGGCTACGTGGCATTGTCGCGCGTCAGAAGCATCGACGGATTGTACATTAAAGGCATTAATAATATGGCGATGGTGGTGAATCCGCAGATCATTGAACTCGACGTGAAGCTCAAAGCCCGATCTAAGCAAGCAATTTCAGGGCTAAAGCTGATTAACAAAAAGACAATCGAGCAGCACCATCGGACCGTCCGTCGTGCTCTCCAGCCCGCAGAAGATAAGCTATTAGAAGATTATGACCAGGCAATCTTTAAGAAACTAAAAACCTGGCGCACCAAACTGGCCGCGGCGCGCAGCGTGCCGGCCTATGTGATTTTACCGGATAAAACGCTTAAATTAATTGCCGCCATACTGCCCAAAGACGCGCAGCAGCTATCGCGCATTAGCGGTATTGGCAGCCAAAAGCTAGCCAAATATTCAGCCGACATTCTCGAGCTTATGCATGCTAGACCGTAGAAAGTTTTCTTATAGATACTTAGTTTATTCGGGTTCAAACTAACTTTGGGTTAACAGGCACTTTTACTGATGTTGCCAGGTGTCGCTGAAGGCCTGACCGGTGCTGTCGAGGGCGCTGGGAATGGCTTTGACGGTGCCATCGGTGCCTGTCATGGTAATGGAGTCGTGCTGCCAGCTGGCGTTCGCGATGGAGCCGCTGACACCGTTAATGGTCGCGCTGGCGTTAGTAAAGTTAACTGTGCCGAAGTTGGCCAGCGGCAGAGGGTTGCCGGCTGAAGTCGGCGCTTCGACTATCCATTCAGCCGACTGGCGCTTGGCGCTGGCGGCTTTCTGGGTTGTGGAATAACTCACGCCAGTGGTCTGGTTGGAGATGGTCATCACATATTGGTTATTAGCCATATAACGCACTTCGGCATTGATGGTGTCACCGGGGTTAACGGCTAGTAATATTCGCACAGGATACTTCGGATAAAGCTCGTACCAGGCATAATGGACAAGCGAAGCGTAGTTACAATCCGTCTCGGTACCAATCTGCTCGACAGTGCCGTTGGAGTAGCCGTCAATGCCAACCCAAGCCGAAGAGTATACAACCGACATAGAGGTGCTGGGGCAGTAGACCGACGGTATGACCCAT
>DATBED010000075.1:0-21658 GCA_036276195.1 Saccharimonadales bacterium (SeqCode)
GTCGGCATGCTGGCCAAGTATTACGAGTTCGACGATTGGGCCGGTTCCGTTTACGAATCCCAAAACGGCCTTTACACTGGTAAAGTCGATCTGTTGTTAAGTGAGCGCAAGCCCCAAAAACTAGAAGAAATGGTAAAAAAGCATAATGCCGGCTGGCAGGGCAGTATCGGCGTCGGCGACAGCGAAGGTGACATCGCCATGCTAGAAAAAGTGGAACAGCCAATCGCCTTTAACCCAACCCGCAAACTCTTCGACCATGCCCAACAACACAATTGGAAGATCGTCCTGGAACGTAAAAACGTCGTTTACCAACTGGAGCCCGACAATGGCACATACAATCTCAAAAACACTTAAGATAATCGAGCATTATGCAGGATTATTGGGTTAGGCAAACGCCAGGTGAACCGTTGTTCTCGGACCTGTTGTGGAGCCGGCCAGAGAGCCGTAAAGCCGCTGGCAAATTATTGATCGTCGGCGGCAACGCACACGGCTTCGCGGCAGCCGCCGAGGCTTACGCCCAAGCCGAGAAGGCCGGTGTAGGTACAGCCAGGGTACTACTGCCAGACAGTCTGCAAAAGACCGTGGGCAAGGTGCTGGCGGCCGGCGAGTATGCTCCCAGCACGCCCAGCGGCAGTTTTAGCCAACGGGCCATGGCCGAACTATTGGCACTGGGGCAGTGGGCTGACGGCGTACTGCTGGCCGGCGACTTGGGCCGAAACTCCGAAACAGCCATTTTGTTGGAGCAATTTATCCAAAAATATGATGGCCAGTTGACCATAGCCCAAGACGCGCTAGATTATTTCACGAAGAGCCCGCCCAATCTGTTAAGCCGCGAAAACTCGTTGCTTGTCGCCAGTTTTGCCCAACTGCAAAAGATGGCTGCCGGCGCCGGATTTATAACAGCTTTTACATTCGATATGAGTCTATTGCGACTGGTGGAGGCTTTGCACGGCTTCAGCCAGAAGCACCCGGCCGCCATCATCGTCAAACACTTAGATATTATTTTCGTGGCGGTCAACGGGCAGGTTAGCACTACCAAGTTAAAAGAAGATCAAGAGATCTGGCGCGTCAAGGCCGCCGCTCACGCCGCTGTTTGGTGGCTCCAAAACCCTACTAAACCTTTCGAAGCCCTAACAACGGCGTTGCACGAAACAGTTTAGCCGTGTTGTATATAATATACCCAGGCCCCAATTGAAGCTATAAACGCCAAGCTAGAGATTATAAGACCGGCAGTGCTGATACTCCGCTTAGAAGAGTGGCGTGTTAAACTACCCAGCACAATCCCGGCGCCGCCCAGTACTAAGCCAACAATCGGCAACACCAAGCCACCGGCCAGACCCACGACACCACATACCAGTGAAAATATGGCCTTTCCTCCGCCGCTGGGCGAGATTACATCCGGCAAAGCTGGATTCGTGACGGCTGCCTGACTCGTGGCCACTGGAATAATAGAGTTAACCGGCACATAAGACAGCGCCGGATCGTTGGTGGCAGGGGCCTGAAAGCTGGCAGGGGCAGAAACAGATGGAGCTTTGGCAGCCAGAGCAGCCTGATCAAGCCGGTTGGCCCGGGTATAAAACACAAACATCGCCACACTAAGACCGATTGTAATAACGGCAGACATTAGCTCAAGGGCCAGTCGGCCAGACGTCAGGCCGAAGTCATACAATCCATGGAGCAATATAACCAACCCTAGCGCCCACCAAGCTCTAGCCCACGACTGACGGCCGAGCTTAGCCTTAACCAACCAAAAGCCCACCAGAGCGGTTGTAGCGGCATGAAACAGCGGCGTTAATAGTACGCGGTAGAACCCGGCTCCCGCGCCAAAGTAGAGCGTATACAAGATGTTCTCTGGCAGGCCGAAACCCAGCCCAACGATCGCAAAGTAGATGATACCATCGCTGTATTCGTTAAAATAACGCTTTGGATATATAAACAAGGCCAGCGGTATGAACTTGCAGGATTCCTCTATGGCGCCAATGGCCAGGGTAGAGCCGAAAATTGTCGCCAGGGGCGCTGCTGAAGATAGATTACGCGACGGTAGCAGCAAGTTTTCTAGCAAGGCGGCCACAATCCCTCCGGTAAAACCGAAACCCAAGGCAACCCATAGAGCGCCGACTGGTTCTTTTTCGCCCTTATCGTGGCTAAGAAAGTACCACACCAATCCAACCGCTACAGCTACAAAAACCAAAATAAGCAGAAAAATAATCATAAAATGTTTGTGTTTACTCTGATAAGTATACCACCGAAGTGATATACTAATTCCAATGATTCGAGCGATTTTGTTTGATTTTTACTCCGTTTGGCTGCCCGATAAACTCGGCTCCTACCTGGAAACCTCCAGGCAAAATATCGAGCTATACAACCTGCTGGCGCCCATTATCGAAAGGTATTATCGCGGCGATGTAGACATCGTTTATGTAACCGATGTGCTTCGCCTTAGGCTCAATGACCCGACAATCAATCTTGAGCAGTTTCGGCTGAGCGAAGCGGATATTCCACCGAATATCATCAACTTTATGCGGAACTTACACAGCCACTTCATCAAACTCGGCATCCTGGGGAACCTGGGCCGCATGGAGCTGGAATTCCTCAATGCAGTCAACCAACACAACCAGTTATTCGAACTGATCGCGTCCCCTTTATCACTACAACTAGCCATGCCGCTGCTGTCTCCAGATGTTTTTGTAGCCGCTTTGAATACTATTGGGGAACCGCCCGAAAACTGCCTAATCGTAACCGGTAACGACGACTACATAGCCTTTGCGGGCAGCCTAGGCATCATGACCATCAAATTTGAAGGTCTGCCCAAACTCACCCAGCAGGTCAACGACCTTTTTGCCCAGAACTACATGTAGGATTAGGGCTTTGTAGACGAGACATGTGGCTTTTCGCCGGGCTTGTCGAACACGGCTTTAGTGACCGGATCGCTAGCCGGCGGGATGGCCTGGCCACCTTCAACCGGATTATGGACTGAATGGCCGCCATCTGCCGCTTGGCCCACATTATACTTAGATTTCTTGAGGAAACTACCGC
This sequence comes from Saccharimonadales bacterium (SeqCode), assembly GCA_036276195.1. Taxonomy (GTDB): domain Bacteria; phylum Patescibacteriota; class Saccharimonadia; order Saccharimonadales; family UBA4665; genus DATBED01. Next base: position 3,037 of record DATBED010000075.1, read on the forward strand.
GCAGCAAAGCCGCTCCCGTAGCCTTCAACCCCTGAAACGCCCCCGAGGCATTAGTATTTGCACCTCCGCTAGCATTTGACTCGAGAGTGTTGACTTGACTAGTTCGAATTTCAAAGGTTCTACCGGGTTGTATATACCCAGTAGGACTATACTCTCTATTATCAGCCACGAATTGTGTCTTCGTTTCACCGGTTTGGCCAATTGCATAGGCTACCGGCATGCCTTTATTAACTATCACCGTCTGGACTAACTGGCCTGGGGTACTACCACTAGGGTGAGAATTATCTACTAGAGTTAACCCTCCCGGAAGCGACCGATTACCTGTTGGCGGGGGAACAGCAGCAGGTGGTGGCGCCTGGACAGATGGGGGGGCAACCAGCGTGGGAGCACCCGAAGGCACATCTGCAAGAGGACTAGGAGCAACTGCTGGAGTACCGCTCACCACTGTCGTACTTTCTACACTACCCGTAAGATTAGGTGTATTGGGTATGACATGATTATGTACTATATCTGCTTTAAGAGCAGGAATATTCCTGAGGGGGATCTCAAAATGATGGCCTGTGGCTATGCTTCCGCCTGTCTTATATTCATTATTGTCTTGTACGAAAGCAGCCGGCGTTTCGCCAGCAGCTTCAGCCATATCGTGAACTGATATAGAGCCGCTATCCAGTCTCACGGTTTCGACTGTCTCCTTAGCGGGGTTAGTACTATCAGGATGGGAATTATCCGTAATGGTTATTGAAGCAGTGGGTATCTTAAGATCGCCAGTAACAGGTGCCAGTGGAAAAGCCGGGGCTGATGAACCGTCACCGGATGCCGGAGTTGACGTTGAAACAGGCGCGCCGCCAGATACAGTGGAGGCAGACGAAGGAGTGCTATTAATAGAAGCACCTCCACTTATAGAGCCGCTACCGGATCCAGATGTCGGAGTTGATTGTGTGGTAGGTGTACCAGCAGATACGGGGCCAGCGGTTGTTGTAGCTAGAGTAGAGGTGGGGCCTGTAAGCCCCTCCACGCTGCCCCCGGATAAATGCACTGTTTCGCCGGGGTGGATGAGGCTGAAGTTATGAATTTGGGGATTGAGTCTTTCAATCTCCGGTAGAGACATGCCATGGGCAGCGGCAATACTGCTTAAGTTGTCTCCTGGTTTTACGATATAAGGTTGACTCCCCCCTGCGGTAGCGGTGGGGCCTGAAAGGCCATCCACGACACTACCGGATAAGTCGGTGCCGCCAGATAAGTGTACTGCCTGGCCGGTGTGTATAAGGTTAAAGTTAGATGATAATTGGGGGTTAAGCTTTTCGATCTCTATCGTAGACATGCCGTGCGCGGCAGCGATGCCGCTTAGGGTGTCTCCAGATTGCACGATGTAAGGTTGGCTATCGTTGGCTGTGTCTGCCATGTTGTTTCCTTTATTTTTGTATCTGTTACTATCTCTGTTTTATATACCTATATATTAAGAATAATCATGCTGCGCTTTAAAGTCAAACCAATTTACAGGTCACCACTGACTTCCATCTGGTGAACGTAGGCGTCGACGCCGCCAAACTGGTTGACGTTAACCAGTTTTCCTTCATAAAGCACGTAGATGGTATCCATCAGGTTTAACAGCGACAGCCGGTGGGTGGCCAGCAGCACTGTCTTGTTCTGTATTAAGTGGCCGATTGAATCGCGGATCAGTTTTTCGGACTTATTATCGAGCGCCGAGGTCGGCTCATCCATACAGATAATCGCCGCTTGCTTAAGCAGGGCACGGGCGATGGCGATGCGCTGTTTTTGGCCGCCACTCAAGCTGGAACCGCTTTCGCTGACCTTGGTATCTAGGCCCATCGGCAAATTGCCGACAAATTCGGTGACATTGGCAGCTTGGGAGGCCCAGGCCAGATCCTCTGGAGTGATGGTCCGGTTAATGTCGCCGTCGCGCATGTTTTCAATGATCGTTTCGGCAAACAGCTGGGGCGACTGGCTAATCCAGGCGATTGTTCGCCTCAAATCGCTCAAACTGACACTCTGGATGTCGATGCCGTCAATCAGTATACGGCCGGCATTCGGTTCCAGGTACAAATCTAGCAAACGAAGAAGTGTGCTTTTACCCGAACCGCTCGGCCCCATAATGCCGACTTTCTCACCCGGCCGAATCGTCAGGCTCATCTGGTTAAACACCGTGGTATCGCCGCGGGTGTAAGTAACATTCTGGAAGTCGATCCGGCCCCTAACTTGCGGCAGGCGTTTATCTTGGCGCACGTACTCAATGCCTTCATGATCGCCCAGCACCTCGTAAACCCGGCGCACGTTGACCAGTTTTTGGCGGCGGATCGTAATTTGAGAAGTAATGTCCTTGATCGGCCCGATGACGTAGCCCATGTAGGTGATGAAGATCAGCAGCGCCCCCAAGCTGAACTGATGGTGCAGCGCTTCGGTACCGCCAAAGTAAATCACCACCGAGGTGCCGACAATCACCAGTAAACCGTTGATAAACTCAAATAATTTAGCCCACAGCATGCCGTGTTTGGCGACGTCGTAAAGCTGCACCCACAAGCTTTTTAGGCGCTGGACCTGTCGCTCTTCCAAGCCAAAAGCCTGGACGGTTTCGGTGTTATCGATCGACTCGGCAATTAGGCTGGCCGTGTCGCTCTGGATGATCACCATCGCCTGGCCCCATTTAGCCATAATCGGGCCAAAAAACCTGACCGACAGAATCAAGAAGGGAATAACCACAACCGTTACCACCGTTAGGGGAGCATTCAGCACCAGCATGATAGACAGTACCCCTATAATCAGAATAACCGAGCCAATAATTTCGCTGGTTGAATTAAGGATCAGATCAGATAGGCTATTGGTGACTTCGTTTTGCCTATAAATGTAGTCGCCCTTAGGCAAGCGTTCATCATGGTAAAGCGGCAAGTGCAAAATATGGCGGAACGATTCTTCTTTAATGGCCCGGTTCAACCAATAGCCAACCCTGAGCAGGGTGTAATCTTTGAACACATCAAACAAGTAACCAACCACAAAAATTATCAAGGTAAACAGCGAGACAATCAGGATTAGTTTCGGAGTATGGGTGAAGGGTTTAAGCGGGCCGGGAGCGGCTATATTACCAAATACCGAATTGGCCAACAGGGCTATCGGCCAGGGCTGCAACAGGGCTATGGCCGAAGAAATGGTGTTAAGTACTACCATTAAAATAACAGCCGGCTTGGCTTGCACGTAATACTTCTTCAGCCAAGTCTTGAATTCGGTGGTTTTCTGATAGCGGCCGTTGTCTTTCTGCCAATTTTCTACAGCCGCTTGCACCACATGCTGTGGCCAGCCGGCCCGCACCAGGCTGTAAACAATAAACTCCATCGGGACACCCTTCGACACCCCTTCTTCTATAGATAGGTATAAGCGCTGTTCTTGCATGCTACATATATAAGCATAACCCGTATCCCCCAATTTTATTAGTTCAAAGAGGTAGAGTCTATTTTCTATATACGTCGCGCCGATGTTGGACGAATAATATGATTAAAGTTTGTCCTTCAGCGTCAAATAATATCCGGTAGTGGCCAACCCGGAAGCGATACTGTGCGTCGGCTGGCTTGGTCAACGGCTCAGCGAAAGTGAGAGGATCGGCCTGCGAGACAAACCACTCCAGTTTAACCTTCAACCTTTTCTTAATTTGGGGCGGTAGTTTTTGGATGGCCTTAGCTGCCGGCTTTTTGTACACCAGCTTATAAGCAGGCACTATAAGTCCCCGAACACCTCATCGTGACCGAAGTACTCTTGGCTAGCCCGCGCGTCTTTAATAACGGCCAGATACTTGGGGTCACTGGCCGCCAGCAAATCTTCTAGCTTATCAAGGTCGACGATAGCCTTCTCTTTTTTGCCGCGGCGCGTAATAATCAGAATTTCATTATTATCAGTGGTGTCCAGCGCATCCGCCAAGTTGCTTCTTAAGTCCGAAACCGAAATTTTTTTAGTTCCCATAGTTTCTCCCGTACATTTTAATAGTACGACTCAATTGTACCTTACAAAATCCGCTTGGTCAATTTTTGGTGGGCGATTATCGCCCATGTTAAACAATTATTGGTGAGCTCACCTGAAGCCTTAAATAATTATGTCTCTTAGCGTAGTCAAACTAGGGAATTGGGCTCATGTTAGTAACTGCTCTGCCGATTCTTATGTCTAGGCCCCTGGATTGCTCAAGCTGATCTAACTTGTTTTGTAACAATTCGGCATAAACCTCGGCCGTATTCTGTGAGCGAACAGTAATTAGACTTGTATGTGGCCTATTTGGGTAATGTGGGATTCCTGCTTCTACAGCCCCGGCTAGCTCATTGAATAAGGTCACTTGCTCTTCATTTATAACGATTGCCCCTGGCCCCACAATAGACGCTGCAACAAATTTGGGTGCACCTTCCATCGCACTACCCATTATGCAGATCTTGCCCAGAGTGGCATCAAGCTGCGGCCTTTCATTATTAATTTTTAAAGTGTTATTTTGGACGATTTCGTTGAAGCGTTTGCTGCCGCCATCGGTACCGATTGCGGGTTGATAGTATTTTCCAAAAATAGCCAATGCTCGAGCGTCAGTTAATATGGATACACCTTGTTTACTTCCAAGTATAGCTCTCTGATTTCCTGTGCTGGCAGCTACAATCTCACGTGCAAACAAAGACAGAATTCTGCCCTCATGTCTGTGTAGCATTCTTTTTACTGAAGCGACTTCATAAACTTGGCGTGAACTGGGAACAATTTTTAATCTGGCCTTGGGGGGGCCTGGGGATCGCGCTCTGCGCTGTTTTATTTTTTGGAATGTTTCCTCTGGATCAAGCTCCAATTCAGGTTCAAATGCGTAAGCGCTGCCGGCCGCGATATAAAATGAAGAACTTCTTGAAGCCATAATATACGTACACTACAATAATTTACGCTTTTTTACAAACTGTGTTGGTGGGCGAGGAGGGAATCGAACCCTCACTCCTTGCGGAACACGATTTTGAGTCGTGCGCGTATACCAGTTCCGCCACTCGCCCGACGAGCTTGAGATGTAATCTATCAGATAGGCTACAGGGGGTAATTGTACTATAATTGGGCGTGCCGGGCTAGTTTTGCTCTGGATTAAATATGGCCACAAATAGCGATTTATCAGATAGTGACAACCAAGCGGCATCAAGCAGCGCGCCTGATGCGGGGCCGGCTGTTGACCTAATCCGCCAGAAGTTGGATAGGATTTACCAGGATGAGCCAGACGCCTTCCAGGAACTAGCCGAAGCCGAGGCCGTGCCACGGCGCAGCAAGCACCAAAAGTTCATGTACGAGTTGAGCGCCTCAGGCAAGGATTTAGCCAGCGTCCAAACCGAGTGGCACAACTATTATCAAAGCTTGCCCGATAATGAGAAACACCAGGTCTGGCAGGAATTTTACTCCAGCCAATCGCTGATGGCCGGGCAACCGGCGGTGGAAGCTAATCCGCAAGCGATGGCCGAGCACAAGCATCAAGCCGCCAGCCCGCCGCGCCAAAAGGCGCAGCCGAAGGTGCGTGATATCCGGAGCAAGGGCGAAGTAAAGGCCGTCATCCGCAATAAGGTCTCGGCCGGTGGCAAGCTAGAAGCTAAACACCACCTGCAATCACTGCTGTTCGGCCTAAGCATGGGTTTTGCCGTTTTAATAATTTTTCTGTTCGGATTTTTCAATGAGGTTGTTATAGCGCCCTTCATTCAGCCCAGCCGAGTTCAGGCTGACACACCACTGATAATCAACAGCAACAGCGTGGCGCCAAGCGCCACGCCGGAAGTGATTATTCCTAAAATCAATGTCGAGATTCCTGTTAATTACAACGAAACCTCGACCGACGAAAGCACCATCGAAAGCGATCTTAATGACGGGGTGGTGCATTATCCAACCACCTCTGTACCGGGCCAGAACGGAAACGCCGCCTTTTTTGGCCATAGCAGCAATAACATCTTTAATAAGGGTAAGTATAAGTTTGCTTTTGTACTGCTGCACACCCTGGTCAACGGCGATACTTTTTACCTGACCTATAACAGTAAGGTTTATGTATATAAGGTGATCTCGCATACCATCGTCGACCCCAGCGACGTGGGCGTGCTGGAGCCGGTGCCGGGTCAAACGGCTACTGCCACACTGATCACTTGTGATCCGCCGGGCACCAGCATTCACCGGCTGGTGGTGGTGGGGCAGCAAGTCAGTCCTGACCCATCGGCAAATACCGCCTCGACCGCTGGCGCTACTCCCACAACCTCTGCCTCGCTGCCAAACGACGGCCCGACTGCCTGGAGCAAGTACATCGGCACAGGCCTGGGCAAAGCTAGCTTAGTGATGGTGCTGCTGGGTGCTATAGCCTTAGGCTTCCGTAAAATTTGGCGCCCCTTGGTGGGCGGCACTGCTTAACGAGACCGGGGGTCTTAACGATCGGCTGGGGCCAGCAGCCAAGTCTGGTTCAGCTCATACTGGCCGCTAGAGTTGGGAGCCAACGTATAAACGAACTTGTAGTCTGGCGAAAAGGCCGGCAGATACTGGGCGCTGGCCGGCACCAGCACGTGCCGGTTGGTTTGATCATAGTCAAAAATGACTAGCTTGCCGCCGCTAACATAATCTAAGCGATCGCCGTCCATCCACGTAGCGTGCGGCATCGGTGAATCCAACGGCGTCGGAATGTTATAACTGTAACCCTGATTGTTCTGGATGTCGTAAACCCCTAAGCTGGAGCCGCCCTCGGTTACGATAAACTGGGCGCTATCAGAAAAGCTCAAATAGTTCGGCTGACTGACGCGCAATACTTGCGTTGGCACAATTGCTTGGCCGGGCAGCTTAGCCAGTTGCCCTAGGGGATCCTGATAAATATAGACTTTGCCGAGCGAAGCAGCACCGGCTGCCACGTACATGGTGCCGCTATACTGTGTCAGATCGAGCACATAGCTGGGGCTGGTCGGAAAGCTCCTTAGCGTAGTCGATTGGTTTCCTACCAGCATTCTCAACAGCACCTTGCCGGCCGGCGCGCCGCTATCGGTCACATATAAAATAGTATTGTCGCCATAGGATTGATAGGCCAGCACGTGCTGCAACACCGTCGTTTTATCGGTAGACTTCCGCACGGTCTGCAGATCGCCAGTGGTGGCGTCATAAACATAATACTGATCAAACTTTTTATTCTTAAGGGTGATCTTGGATGGGTCAATAGATAGATTGGTGTTCAGGTTAATCGATTGCTCGGGATTGGTGCGGTCCAGCAGAATAAACTCGGTCTTGCCATCGAAATTATGCTGCAAAAGCACGTGTTGGTTGTCATCTGCCCACTCGGCAAGCTGCAGCGTTTCGCCGGGCGTAGTAGCCTTGCTTAACACGCCATCGGGTAGACTGATGGTCGTAACATTTTTGACCGATGTTTGGCTCTTTAGATCATATACATCAAAGTCGGTCAGCGAACCCGGGTGGGTCACTAATAACCAGCGCCGGTCAGGGCTCTGGGTGACTACGCTCGGCGGTGCTGTATAGGTCTGCACTTTATTAGTCGTTAAGGTTTTAGGTGTTAAGAGGGGGTAGTCAAAGTGTTCAACCTTACCACCATCAACCTCAATTGTGCGCTTCCAATCATAATAACCGGCGCGGCTCAAGCGGATATTGTAGATATTCTCGGGTAAATACAGCCGGGTATTGGTGGTGGAGGGGTAAAGTGAGTTATTGACATAGATTTGGGCCGGATTAGGCTGGCTAGAGAAGAAGGCCAGCCCGCTCTGGATAACTGTTCCTTGCTTGCCCAAGCCAAAGCCATAGCCATAGGCGTGCTGCACCAGTAAGATAGTGGCAATAGCTATAGCAATCGCTACCAATATATAGCCAATAAATAGCAGGATATTCTGCCGCATCTGTTTAGCTGTATCTAGATAGTCCATTTACCTCATTATAACTGCTTAAGTGGCTTGATCGTAAGCACTAGGGGGTTTAAGATAGAAGTATCAATTAAGCCTCAAGGCGCCAGTTTCGTGAATAATAAAGAGGATAGCAATCAAACAAACGGTAAGATCCACGACCCGAATTCAGGGCAGGCTGCCAAGCCTGTGGCCCATCACGCGCTACAGAACTCTAAGATATTGATGCGCCGAGCGGTGAAACGTCCACAATCCAGCCTCAAGCAGCGCCTAAAGGCCCAAGGGCAATTGGATATTGTTAACCCTGGTGAAGTTCAGTTGCCTGCGCGGATGGAAAAACGTCTGCAGCATGCTAAACAGATGCCAAAGAGTGAGCTGATTAGCCACTTCTCTAGCGTCGCCAGTACCAAGGAAACACCAGCAGCTGTAGCCGCACCATCTTCGAGGACGCACGAGTCCTCTCGGTCTAGATTTAAAGAATCTATGGAACCGAAGCCCGACTCCAAACGGCCGCTCACTACATCCGAGATCTTAGAGCACGCCCTCAACCAGGCCACCGCCCACGAAAACAAACCTCTGAAGCGCTCCAACAATCGCTTGAAAAAGCAGCTGGGCATCGTGGCCGGCGTTACCGTGGCCGTCGGCTTATTAACGGTGGTTGCCGTTAAAAGCCTGCCGGGCGCCCAGTTACAAGTGGCAGCGGCCAAGGCCGGTTTTAGTGCTAAGCTGCCAAATTACGAGCCAGCCGGATTTAGCCAGGCGCCCTTAAACTCCAGCCCAGGCGAAATTGCCGCCCAATTCCAGAGCCAGACCGACGCCCGCAACTACACCATCACCCAAAAAACTACCTCTTGGGATAGCACCGCTTTAGCTAATAACTTCGTGGCTAGGATGGATCCGAATTACCATACCGTTAAGTCTGGTGACAATATTATCTATATCTACAGCGGCCATAATGCCACCTGGGTAAATGGCGGCATCTGGTACAACGTGCAAGCCAATGGTGCTCTGACCGACCAACAGCTGGTCGAACTGGCCACCAGCTTGTAATTGGATTAAACAAAATACTTTATAATTAAACCAATGAATGAAGTCAGGACGCGCTTCGCGCCCAGCCCAACCGGTTACTTGCATGTGGGTGGCATTCGCACGGCCGTCTTTGCCTGGCTGACGGCCCGCCATGCTGACGGCCAATTCATCCTGCGGCTAGAAGATACCGACAAAAAAAGAGAGGTGGCTGGCTCCGACCAACACATTATCGACTGCCTTAAGGCACTGGGTCTAAATTACGATGAAGGACCTGATGTGGGTGGCCCCTATGGGCCTTACCGCCAGAGCGAACGCCTAGACATTTATAAAAAATGGGTCCAGAAGTTAATTGAAAAGGGCAGGGCTTATGCCGACCCTTACGCGCCGGGGGAAGTCCAGGCCTTTCGGGAAGAAGCCGCTAAAAACAAGCAACCTTTCTTATACCGAAATCACCGACCAGATAATCCGCCCCAGTGGGATGGCAGCCAGCCGCTGCGCTTCAAATCCGACCCCAAAGACCATAAGTGGCACGACGTTATCATGGGTGATTTGGCCACCGGCCCGGAGGTAATTGACGATTTCGTACTAATCAAATCCGACGGCTATCCTACCTATAACTTCGCTCATATTATCGACGACCACGAGATGGCAATTACACATGTCATCCGTGGCCAAGAGTTCATCTCTAGTGTGCCGAATTACCTCAATTTATACGAGGCGCTCGAATTAACGTCGCCTATTATGGCTACCGCACCTCATGTGCTAGGCCCCGACGGCAAAAAGAAACTGTCTAAGCGTGATGGTGCCAAAGACCTGATGGACTACATCCGCGACGGTTTTTTACCGGAAGCGCTGCTCAACTTTATTGCCAGCCTCGGCTGGAACGACGGTACCGAGCAAGAAATCTTCTCTCGGGAAGAGCTAATCCAAAAGTTCAGCCTAGAGCGGGTCAACCGTAGCGGCGCTAATTTCGACGAACGCCGGCTGCTCTGGATGAACGGCCACTACATTCGCGAACTGCCACTTGACGACCTGTTCGAGCGCGTTCGTAACTACTGGCCAAGCGAAGCCGCCAATTATGATGACGATTACAAGACGCGGGTCTTGGCGCTGGTGCAGGAAAGGCTCAAATACTTCGCCGAACTACCCGAATTAACTCGTTTCTTTTTCGTCGACCTGCCCATCAACCCCGAGCTAATTTCTACCCACAAACAGCTTAAGAACCTACCCACTGAAGAACTAAGATCGTTATTAGAACAGGTTAAAGACAGCTTATCTAAAAGTGACTTCTCGGCCGAAGATTTAACTAATCGACTCAATCGTCTGCTCGAAGAAACCGGGCAGAAGCCGGCGGTCTTATTTAGCTTGGTCCGAATCGCTACTACCCAGGCACCAGCCAGTCCGGGCCTAGCCGACAGCTTGGTCGTACTCGGCAAGGAACGCAGCCTGCAGCGCCTCGACACCCAACTAAGCTCTATCTAAAATCTGCTCACGATTTATGCCAGACGTATAAAGTATGGCATTTCCCCGTACTTTATACGTCGCCGATAATACAACTAGAAAGGTGATGGCTAGAAGGGGTTGGCATTAACATAAGCGCTGTTATAATAGAAAGATGGACAGCGACTTCCGGCCGGCCAACCGGCCCAAGTCTTTGCAGGCCAAGTTAGACAATCTGCAGGAGACACCAAAACCACAAAATCAAAACTTCCAAACCCCGGAAGAAGTGGCTGTTAAGGATGACCTTACGGCACCGGTCCAAAACTTGGCCAGTATGGCCGTAGCTTCTAGCAACAAGCGGTCCAAAAGGGCGGCTTGGCGCGATAAGTTTCACTTTAGCTGGCCACCTGGCAAGAAGGAATGGATCGGCAGCGTTATTACCGTATTGGTTTGCGGCGGCATTGTTGCTTTGGTTTTGACCCATGTCGGCCCTAAGCCGGTAACCAACGCGCAGCCGATACAACATGTTGCTAAAAAAGTGGCGCCCAAGCCTACCACCGTGCCATCTACTTTGAGCGGCTTGCCAGTCGATCCGAGCGTCAACCAGCGACCAGTAACGGGGGTAATGATCGAGAATAGCCCTGATGCCCGGCCCCAGTCTGGCCTCAGCCAAGCCAGTGTGGTTTTTGAAGCTATTGCCGAAGGTGGCGTGACACGCTTCCTGGCCCTTTACCAAGATACGGCGCCGGCCAACATCGGACCAGTACGCAGCGCCCGGCCGTACTATATCCAGTGGGCACTTGGCTTTGACGCCGCCTACGCTCATGTCGGCGGCAGCCCTGACGGTCTAGCCGACATTAAAGCATGGGGAGTCAAAGATTTAGACGAATTCTATAACGCCGGCGCTTATCACCGTATCAGTTCACGGGTGGCGCCTCACAATGTATACACTTCCATAGCGACACTTAACCAACTGGAGGCCTCCAAGGGCTACGCCACCAGCAGCTACACGGGCTTTGTCCGCAAAAAGCCGGCGCCGGTCAAAGTCCCGACGGCCAAAACCATCGACATCACCATGTCCGGGCCGCTTTATAACGCCCATTATGATTACAACGCCGTTACCAACACCTATAACCGTAGCGAAGGGGGGGCGCCTCATATTGACGCCAATACCAATCAGCAGATTAGTCCAAATGTCGTAGTAGCACTGGTTATGCCCTACAGCTTAGGAGCTCTCGATACCAGCGGGGCTTACTATTCCGTCTACAATACCATTGGAAGCGGGCAGGCCTTTATCTTCCAAGACGGCACGCTAACCACCGGCACCTGGACTAAAACCGACGCCAAAAGCCAGTTTAGCTTCACCGATGCCAATGGCAAACCAATAGGCCTAAACCCAGGCCAAACCTGGCTAACAGCTGTCGGAAGTTCGAGCAAAGTCGTGTCAGCGCCCTAGAGATGGATCATCTCGACCAATTACGCCACCAGCTCAAGCTTAGGCTCTTCGGTCTGCTCGTGGCCGCCAACGTAGTTGTAGTAGCCGGCTTTTGGCTGCTGCAACATTATACGCAGTTAAGCAATGGCCTGATTCTACTAATAACAATAGCGCTTGGCCTGGCTCTGGCTTTTATATTGGCCGGCCCTTTTAGCGACTACACACTTCAACCACTGGCGGCGCTGCGTAAGATCATCTTACATATCAGCCCGGACGCCAGCCCGGGCCTGGCGGCGCCTGATCTTAACAAACTTGGCTTAGGCAAAGAAATGGTAACTTCCTTGAGCGCCCAAATCTATCAGTTGGCCAGTGCGGCTGAGCACACCCTGACAGCCAGTCGTCAACAGGTAAAGGACTTGCATAATAATTTCATCGCCCAAAATCTACCGCTGCCTCTGCTAGTAATTGATTCGGCCCAAAATATTCGCTATACCAATGAAGCGGCCGCCCAGTATATCGGCCTCAAATCCGCCGATATGATAGGTAAGAACGTCTACATGGTGCTCGATATGTCTTTTCCTAGCGAGGACACGTTTGATAACTGGCTTAAGGAAGTTAAGACCAAGAATGCCACTGCCGCTTACAGCTGGGAACGAGTGCGCTTGAATGTCCGTGACAGCCATCCTATCAGGTTATTCGACCTGGCGGCGTACTATAACCGCGGCAATGCCGAAGGCAATGAAACCATGCTGGTGCTATTCGACCACACCAAAATGTACAGCCAAGATGACCAGGCTGTCAGCTTTATGGCCCTCAGCGTGCACGAACTGCGCACGCCCCTAACACTGCTTCGTGGCTACATTGAAGTGTTTGAAGATGAACTGGAAGATAGTATAGACGGCGACCTGAAAAGCTTCATGATGAAAATGCATGCCCAGGCCGAACAGCTCATGGATTATGTTAACAATATTCTGAATGTCGCCCGCGTTGATGACGACCAGCTAGAGCTCAAGCTCTTGCAGGAAGACTGGCCAACGGTGCTCAAGAGTTCCATCGAAATGATCTCATTGCGCGCCAAAGTTCGCGGTATCAAGCTTAGTTGTCAAATCACCAAAGACCTGCCACCGGTGGGCGTCGACCGGCTTAGCATCAGCGAAGTTATCAACAACCTGGTTGATAACGCCATAAAATACAGCGCTAATAGCAAGGTTATTAACATATCCACTTATCTAAACAAAGAAGGCGCAATCGAAACTACTGTCCAAGATTTCGGTAAGGGCATGCCGACCAGCGTACTGCCCAACCTCTTCACCAAGTTTTACCGTGACCACCGCAACCGCGCCCAAATTGGCGGTACCGGTCTCGGACTCTACCTGAGTAAGGCCATAGTAACTGCGCACGGCGGCACTATTTGGGTCCGCAGCAAGGAGGGGGAAGGCAGCACCTTTGGTTTCACCCTAATCCCTTACGCCCAATTAGCCGAATCACTCAAGCATGATAATAACCAAAGTATCACCCGCAGTGCTCACGGCTGGATTAAGAACCACTCGTTGTACCGGCGCTAAAACCCATTAAAGCATGCTAAAGTAGGGAAGAATGGATAATCAGCCTCAACCGCCAGCCAGTTCTCCAGCACCCGGCCGCCGCGTGCTCTGCATAGAAGACGAGCGCTTTATTACCGAACTCTATCTGCGCGCCCTGACCAAGGTCGGCTACAAGGTCGACGCCGCCGCCGACGGCCAAGAAGCGCTGACCATGGCTGAAACTAATCAGTACGACATAATCTTGCTCGATTTAATGATTCCGACCATTACCGGCATCGAGATTTTGCGTCAGCTGCGCGACCCCAGACGCGTGCCGCCAATCACTGCCAAAATCATTATCACCACCAATCTGGAGCAGCGCGACGACGTCCGTGCCGACATTGAGCGCCAAGCCGACGGCTATCTGGTAAAAGCCGAGCTGACCCCGCACGAACTGGTCAACTTCCTCAACACCATCAAATAGCCTAGGTTGACATGGGTGTATAATAAACATTAGCCACGTGGGGACTTTGCTAGGCGATTTACCCCTCGAGCTTATTCATAAGCCTGCATACTGCGGTCCCTGCAAGCTTTCGTACAAACGGTTTCCTAGTAATAAGATGGCCTGAACGGTAGCTCATCTTAGCGAAGAAGCTCCAACTAAAATCCGTTGACTGACCTCTGTCGGTTACTCTTTTTATTACTAACTTTTAGGAGACATGCTATGGATGGAATTCAAATAACTTCGGTTTACTTTAGGAAGAATAGCGACCAGATTCGCTTTGAGAGCTTCCCGCGACGGCTGGTTTACAAGGGCCGCGCATACATTTTGGCAGACTAATGAAAAACAGAGAGGCAAACTTATGGAAGACGATTTACAAGCTGTGGCCGGCAGCGACGGCGTATCCGTACACACCGGCTTTCCCAACCCGGCGCTCGAGCACCGAGGGCAACCGGCGCGGCTAAGCTTGGACCTTAATCAGCTACTGGTGCGTCAGCCATCGAGCACTTATTTGTTTAGGGTGGCCGGGCACCACTGGAGCGACCAGGGTATTTACGACGGCGACATTGCCGTGATCGACAAGGCTCTGCAGGCAGGCCCTAACTACCTGCTGCTAACTTGGCGCACAGATGGTTTTAGGCTAGCTCGCCAGCACCGGCTGGGGCCCGAAGACAAGCCGTGGGGCGTGGTGACGGCCATAATTCACAAGTACCACGCATGATTCCATGAATGCGGTTTTTGCCCTAATTGACTGTAATAACTTCTTCGTTAGCTGCGAACGGCTGTTCCGGCCCGATTTGGAAGGCCGCCCAGTGGTGGTTTTAAGCAGCAACGACGGTTGCGCCATTTCGCGCTCGGCCGAGGCCAAAGACCTAGGCATTCCCATGGGAGCGCCGGCCTTTAAGTACCGGCAACTATTCAAAGATCAAAACGTAGTGCAGTTTAGCGCCAATTTCGAGCTGTACGGCGACATTAGCGAGCGCCTAACTCGGCTGCTAACTAGTGTCACGCCGCGCACCGAGGTCTACTCGGTCGACGAGTCTTTCCTAGATCTTAGCCGTCTCGAAATTAGCGACTATACCACTTGGGGCAGTCAACTGCGCGACCGAATATTAACAGAGGTGGGTATTCCGGTTTCGATAGGCATTGCTGCCACCAAAACGCTGGCCAAGCTAGCCAATCACCGTGCCAAAAAAATGCCCGAGCTCGATGGCATTTTAGACCTCATCAGTTTATTGGCGCCCGAAAGGGAAAAGTACTTGCTGCGCACGCCCATTGATGAAATTTGGGGAATTGGCTGGCGGCTGACCCCTAAATTAAGGGCCGAGAGCATCTTCACGGCGCTAGATGTGGCGAATTTGCGGCCACGCTACGCGGCGCAACTGATGGGCGTACACGGCCGCCAACTGGTGGCCGAACTTAACGGACTGGCTTGCCACCCGCTCGAGCTATTCGGCAAGGTGCGCCAAACTGTTATGAACGGCCGCATGTTCGGCGAAGACACCGATCAATTCATAGTAATAGAGTCGGCTATTGCCAGCCTAACGGCCCGAGCGGCCTATTCCTTGCGCCGCGACAGCTTGCTGGCCGGCGGGGCGGCCATCTCTTTAAGCACCAGTCGCCATAAGCCAGGCTACCAACGCCAAAACCGGTCACTCAAGCTGCTCACGCCCACTGCCGATACCGGTTGCTTAACCGCCAAACTGGTCGAATTAGCTGAAGGAACTTTCAATTCCCAAGCTGCCTATCACCGGGCCAATGTTTACTTATACGATCTGGTCGACCAAAACTCGCTGCAGCCCGACTTATTCGGTGAGGTTAACGTAGAGACAGTTCAACGCGACCAAGCCCGCCTGGCCGCCGTCGACACCGTTAATCATCGCTACGGCAAGCGCACGCTCTACTTCGCTGCCGAAGACCTGTCTAACCGCTGGGAGCCCAAACACCGCCGGCGCAGCCCGCGCTACACCACCAGCTGGGAGGAGCTGCCCACCGCCCGACCAAGTCTATGACTAGTTGAGTATACCTACGGCGCGGGCGGCCACCAACGCCACCGTAATCAGCGAAATCGTCGCTTGGGTCAGCATTAACATCTTCGACCGGCGGCTAAGCGGCTTGGTGTCGGCCGGTCCGAAGGTCATGGCATTAGTCGAAGATAAGTACAAATAGTCGACAAAGGTCGGCTTCCAGTCAGGGTGGCGATAGTCCTCGTGCTGGTGCTGGGGGAACAAAAAGTCCTGCTCATATTTAGCGATCCGCTGACGCTCGCCAGGGCCGCCCCCATCCATTTCCCAATACCAAAGGGCAAAAATAATAACATTGGTCAGGAAGATATTAATAGATGTCAAAATCAGCGAACGCCCGTCGTGCGCGCCACGTTGCAGCAATAAGCGCACCACTTCAATTAAGGCGTAGGCGTTAGCCACGCTGGCCACCAAAATTAGCAGGAACACGTTCAGCCGCCGAGCCAGCGACTTGAAAATGCGCTCCTTGGGCGTGGTAAAAGAGAGCAGAATAAGTAGTAAAGCCTCGGCCACCGGAATTGTATAACGCGCGCCAAAGGCGAACTTATCAGGCAAGGCCAGCTGCAGACCAATCGCCACCAACATGGTCAGCTGCAAGTGCCAAACCGGATCAACCAGGCGGTGTTTGTTTTTCAGCAAATGCGCCATATCCAGCTAATTATACAATGCTAAAACCAAAAGCAGGCAGCCTAGTCCAAAGCTAATTATTATTAAAGCCTGGTGAGCATATTTTTCCAGCAGTCTATGAACTAACTCCAGCGTTTGCGTCTTTTGCTTCGCAGGCGTCAAGCAAAAGGCGGCTATAACTGCCGCCTGCAATATTAGAGCGGCGATCGCATAGGTCACAACCGCCAAAATAAGCGCGACATTAGACAGGCTGTATTGACCGATTCTAACCATAGCCACCACAAAAACAACGTCCACAACAGATTGCACCGCCACCAGCAAAGCACCCGCCACAAACAACCTAGCGCTACCGAAATCCAGGGCTCTCCGCATCTTACCGCCAGGTTCCACGCCCAAACTACCTCGCCGAAGCTGAATATACAAGGTTGCCGCGATAATCAGCAGTATGGATCCGCCTATAACTTCAACCGTCGGCACAAACCAACTATTATGCCGTTCAAAATGAAGCACGACTTTGCCCAGCCCCTTGGCAAACAGCAACCCCATGACCATCAGCGACACGAAACTACCGCCCAGGAATAAAAAGGACCTCCCATAAGGCCGCTGCTGCACCAAGAGCAGGGGCATGATTCCAATACCAACAGGATCAATAGCCGCAAGCCCTAACAGAGCCAGCGCAACATATAAGCCAAACACCTCACCAGTATGCGTCTAAACCTTCACCAAAGCCAGATATATAATGGTGACCCTAGACCACTCGGTTTATAAGACTTTAGTCGGTGAAATTATTAGATGGACTGATACATTAAACTTGGTATATAAAAGTTGCAATAAGTATACAATCTTAGTAAACTAGTGCTAGGAGAAAAATATGTCAGTAACCCAAGGTATTAAGTTAGATGACGATACTAATAAACGCCTAAAGTCTCTTTCTGGTCAGCGTAATAGGTCGGCTCATTGGTTAATGCGTGATGCTATACAACGCTATTTAACCGAAGAGGAGCGATACGAACGTGAAAAGGCAGAAGATATAGCAGAATATGAAGATTATCTACAGACAGGGCGAGGTATTAGCCAAAAAGAGATGGGCGCATGGCTCGATAGGCTGGTACAAGATAAAAATGCGCCATGGCCAAAGCAAAAGTAATTTGGCGTGAGCGAGCCGCCACGGATATAACACGTCTGCGCAGCTTTCTATCTGATAAGGACTTAGAAGCAGCACGGCGAGCACTACAGGTCATTTATGGAGGTGGTGAGTTACTAGCCGTGCATCCCAAGTTAGGTCGTCCTATCCCAGATGGGTTACATAGAAGGGAGCTTTTCTTGTCTTTTGGTTCTGGTTTTTATGTACTGCGATACTTTGTCGAAAATAACACGGTTATCATTGTGCGAGTTTGGCATAGTAAAGAGAATCGAATTATCTAACAGATGCGATCTGACTACAAACTATTATGACCAGGACTTTATAATCAAATCTTATCTGTAAACTTCCTATGGTGACCCGTATCCAGAAAAGTTTACACCAACTCAAGGATGAAACTGTGAGATGGCGAGGCATAGTTGCGCAAGATTACTACAATAATAAGGTGGCAAGTGAGCAGTGATATCCCATCATGTATGCACACCAGCTCACATATGAATGCCAGGGCTACTATACCTTCTCTAAGTACGTCGGGGTCGCTAGATGAGTGCTAGGGTTCCAAACACAAAGGGTATAATAACAATCGAGCATAGGATTCTTGACTTACGCATGACACTTATCATAGGCATTAAAACAAAAGACGGGCTGATTATTGGTAGTGATGGGTTCGCAAAGGTCACTCTCGGGTACACCGAAATACCTAGCGAACCAGAAATCGACCAGCCGAAAGTTTTTCAGGTTAGCCCCACTATAGTAATTGGTATTACTGGTGGAATGTTAAATAGGGTGGAGCAAGTCGTTAGTGATATCAGTCGCTCGATACGTGAACACGGGGTAACTAGCCTCGCTTCTTTAGCATTAGGAATAGAGTCCTATATCCCAAAGATGTTTGCCGATAGAGTAGACCACCCAAACTTTGGAATTAGCTTTTTTATTGCGGGTTATGTTGACGATAAAAAAGGTGCTGACGAGGGTAAACAAATGGTTCTCCAGCATGAGGGTAAAATCTACCATTATGACGATAACGAACCTT
>DATBED010000076.1:0-2046 GCA_036276195.1 Saccharimonadales bacterium (SeqCode)
AAGACCTGGTGCTACAGCTGATAACCGACTGCAAAGAATCAGTAACGCCGCTCGGCACGCTAACGAAATGGATCGAAGAGCTGTGAATACAAGCCGACCTATTCTTGATGCTGCCTGTGGTGGCCGGATGTTTTGGTTCGATAAGCAACACACTGGCGCCGTGTATATGGATAACCGTACACTGGCGCCGACAAAATTAAGCAATCGGTCGATTCTTGAAGTAAAGCCGGATATTGTTGCCGACTTTCGGGATATGCCATTCGATGACGAAACCTTTGCCCTAGTGGTATTCGACCCACCACATATGTGTCGAGCGGGGAAGAATTCATACATGGCTCAAAAGTATGGCTGCCTAGAGCCAGACACCTGGCGTGACGACTTGCGAGCCGGCTTTAATGAATGCTTTCGAGTGTTGCGGCCACAAGGCGTTCTGATATTTAAGTGGCACGAGGGCCACATACCACTTAAAGAAGTATTGGCACTGGCGCCGGCGCAACCGCTATTTGGTAATCGAGCCTCTGGTAAGAACTTAAAGACGCACTGGCTATGTTTTATGAAAATGGAGGATCTGGAATGACCGAGCCCGAAATCGATAGCTACATAAAGCGCACACGGAAGCGGGTAATCGCAGCGCTGATTATTGCGCTGACCGGCTTGGTAATAGCCATCGGCAGTCTGATCTATGCGCTGCACCATCACCGAACGATTGCCCTGGAGCCATGCAATAAGGGAAGCGCGCCTTGCATACAATTGGCGGATAACGATGGCAAGCCGCTACAGCCGGCCATCAAATTCAACGACTTCCGCTTCGGGCCGCAAGGCTGCATCTACTACCTGGCACCAAGCGACAGCAAATGGCACGAGCACTGCGGCGGTTACGAAATGCTATGGATCGGGCCAGGCCAACCGCCAGGAGTTCGAGCGAAGATTTGACACAGGTGTATAATCATAAGCATTACTAAATAAGGTAGCCTTATGGAAAAACTAAAACTTCCATTGATAGAAGCACTGCCAGCCCAGCTGGTAACGCCTGAGCGCTTCGGCGGAGTAGCAGTTGCCGAAATGGTACAGCTGCGCCTGCCCGAAACGGCTCGCATCTATTCCGAAGCAGCGTAATATGGAGCGTGTCATCGACAAGCCGGAAGTGCCGGCAGAGCAGCCTGATAATGTAGTGCCTATCCGCAGGGCGCTAGGCTATTTATCGACCACGCAATCGCTGCCCGACAACGTATTTCTATTGCCACGAACGCCTAGCCTGGAGCCGGAGATAGCGTAATGCCACAAGCGATCAGATTTAAGGGCAGGAACCGAGCAATCCAGCCACTGGTAAGAGCACGGCCCGATCTAATGAGCAAGCCGGTGGTCTATGAAGAGTCGCCACTGAATGGGCCGGTCAGAATTATAAAAACAGCCGATGAAAAACAGGAAAACACAAACAGACCGGCTGCTGAAGCAACTACCACTCAAAGAGCGTAAGCGGCAAATCCAAATCAGGCAGCTGATCAGTAAAGACCTAGATGTAAATTATATTTGACAATAATGCAACTCTGTGATACTATGTAATCATGGAACAAATAAAACAAACCATCGAAAACAAAATCTACGGCTACGACCCCAACGAGTTCATGCCAATATACCGCGACGGCCAGGTCGACAACAGGAACGCCTTTATCGCCTACAAGGCCAGGCGAACGCTAGGACTCATGGCTACGGCTGCGCAAATTGGCGCGAATAGGGCCGTACAAATGCTCGGCCAGATAAACCACGCCGAAAACAATTAAGCCCCAATAGAAGTCCTTGAGAGTGAGGTGACCTCGGCCCAGCCCGACCAAGCCATAGACGATAGCCAACAGGCCGATCAGAAGGTGCGAAATCATACCGATATCCGCCGGACGTTAAAGCTGCGGCCGAGCCACATACGCCAGGTGACGAACTGCGCCTGGTTAGACTGAACGTTCCGAACCGCCGTGCAGTAGTGCAACGGCAAGACTTGCTTAACACCCCATTTGATACGTCGCATAGAGCCTCCCTAAATTACGCTTACAG
>DATBED010000077.1:0-3417 GCA_036276195.1 Saccharimonadales bacterium (SeqCode)
TGTATCAGATGCATCACTTGGGAGGTTCTTCATGTGGTCTTTCTACACTACTCATTAAACGTATATACAAATAAGGATCTTCACCCCTAGGGGCTGTATATACATTTAGCATGTAGCTAGCGGAGAGCAAAGCGGTAGGCCACAAGTTGGGCGAGAAAAACATGGAATTTAATAATTATTTAATGATTAACAGAGGCCGTGCTAGACTTATCTAAATGAAGACTCGTTTAGATCAAACTCTTGCGCAAAGGGGGTTAGTGCCAACTCGGAGCCAGGCCGAGAGCTATATTAAGTTGGGTGAAGTGAAAGTGAACGGCAAGGTGGTGGTTAAGCCGGGCACTATAGTTAATGGCAGCGACAAGGTGGAGCTGACCGTTAAGCAGCAATATGTCAGCCGGGCGGCGCTGAAGCTGGCTTCGGTGGCCGAAGCACTAAAGCTTGATTTTAAAGGTAAAACGGTTCTAGATGTCGGCAGCAGCACCGGCGGCTTCACTGATTATGCTCTGCAACACGGTGCCGCCAAAGTTATCGCGGTAGATGTTGGTAGCGACCAGCTGCACTCCAGTTTAAGGGGTAATCCGCAGATTGAGCTGCATGAAAAGACCGACATTCGCGGCTTTCAGATCGATAAAAAAATTGATCTAGTACTGGCTGATGTGTCTTTTATATCTTTAAGAGAGATCCTGCCCCAGGTAGCAGGGCTTACTAACCGGCAGACGCAAATCGTCGCCATGGTTAAGCCGCAGTTTGAGGCGGCGCAGAGCAAGCTGAAGCACAAGGGCGTTATAAAAAATGAGAAAATGCGGCGCGATATCTTGAAAGATTTTGAGACTTGGGCACGCCAACAATTTGTAATAGTTGACAAGGCCGACTCCCAAATAGCCGGTGCCCACGGTAACCAAGAGCGCTTCTACCTCTTACGAAAAGCATAAGCGGATGCTAAACTGCTAGCATGTACTTTGCCTCCCGGATGCAGGCCGGACGTATGCTGGCCAGCCGGCTGACACCTAAGTATCGCTATGAAAACTGTGCGGTCGTGGCACTCAATGACGGCGGAGTGGTAGTCGGCACCCAAATCGCCCAGCAATTACACTGCGTTATTACACTGTTGCTAAACACCGAAATAATGTTACCACGCGAGCCCGATGCTTTGGCCGGCATCACAGCCAGCGGCAGCATGGCTTATAACGACAGGTACTCCAGTGGCGAGATTGACGAGATGCTGGGCGAGTATCGCGGCCTGGTTGAACAGGAAAAACTAGAACGCATGCACGAAATGAATGCCCTGCTAGGCAGCGGTGGCACAATTGACCCTGACCTGCTAAGAGGTCACAACGTTATTTTAGTGGCCGACGGCCTAAAGACAGGTTTTCCGCTTGATATAGCCTACGAGTTCCTGAAGCCGATTGCTATCGAAAAACTGATAGTAGCGGTACCTTTTGCCGGTGTTCCCGCAGTGGATAGGATGCACGTGCTAGCTGATGATATCTGCTGTCTGGATGTGATCGGCGATTACATCAGTACCGACCACTATTACGACAAGCAAGACATACCGGATCACGAAACAATTGTAAAAACCATTGAACGGGTAATCCTAGACTGGCAGTAGCAGTAACTAAGCCAGGTGCTTGCTGAGGGCTTTGATATCTTTTAAGAGAATTGACGAGGGCTTGTTAACCAGCAACCCTTTGCGCTCCAGGGCCGACAATTCGCGGCTGGTAGTTTCGCGGGTGGCATTGATAGAGCTGGCAATGTCTTGGTGCCGCAGCGGCACCTCAATTAAAATGCCTTCGGCCGTTTCCTTGCCAAAACGATCGCTCATGGTCAGCAAGAAGGAGATTATTCGCTCGCGCACGGTGCGATATTCCAGGTTGAAAATGCGGTCACCATGCAAGCGGTACATTTCCATGGTCATATCTAACAGGGGTGTCAGAGCATCGGAAGTATCTTTAACGAAGCTTAGGAAGGTTTTGCGGCTAATTTGCCAGGTTGTGGTCGGCGCCAACGCCTGGTAAGTCACGTTGCGCTCCTTACCAGTTACTGCCCAGATAAGCGGAAAGATCTCATCTTGTTTGCGAATAATCAGCAAGTTTTCTTCGTTATACTTGGTAATATCGTAGGCTTTAACCAGGCCTTTATAGATATAAAACACTCCGGGCGGCGATTCATCGGCCCGGATAATAATATCCCCTTTTTGAAAACTTTGTTTGATACCATGAAGCCGAAAGAACTCTACGAACTCGGCCGTTTGCTTCATGGTCGCGAGCATGTCTTAATTATGATTGGATTTAATCAGGCTGTCAAATCGAAACACCTTAGACCGGGCATAGTGTGATTAAAATCCCACTTTTTTTGTGAGGATTTTTACCCAATTTTAAGCTGATTAGGTTTATATTAGAAAGTCCAAGAGTGAGGGAGCACACTTATGGTTAGTAAAAAGTCTATCGAAAAACAGCTTAAGAAAATAGATTTCGATATGAGGGGTTGGGGCCGGGGCGAAGCTAAGGAATTGCATAACATTATCTTGCCAGACGAAGAGATTTACGAGTGCGTTAACGGCTTATACGACGGTGGTTTTGCCTTGTTGATAGCCACTGATGTGCGTGTGTTGCTGGTCGACAAGAAGCCGATGAGCTTTCTAACTGTCGAAGACCTGCGCTTCGACATGATTAATGAAATTGATTACAACCACCGTTTGTTTGGCGCTTACATTACTATTACCACGGGTAATAAGACGCTGATATTTCGCAGCTATAACAAAGCCCGCTTGCGTAAGCTGATCAGTCACGTGCAGCACTGTATGGCAGAAGTTAAGAAGAAGCAAACTTTCCATGTTGAAGGCCAAAGCCAGCACCTTGAGAAAATTAATCAGCAGCTTCAAGCTTATCTGGTGGCCCAATATAAACAGCAGCAGAAATTCCAAGAGCAGATGAACCAGTCGACCCAATCCGGCCTACCAGCGCCAGCGCCAGAACCGGTGCGGCCGCCTAATGAGTTGTCAGACTTTTTATATGCTCATGGCTTGCTAGATAAGTATAGAGAAGAAACCGGCAAAGATCCTACACGAGCAGTAGAAAATAAGCCAGTTAGCCAACCGACTGAACAAGTAGAAGCAGACAAAGTCTTTCCCTGGACAGAACCACAAAAGGTCGAGCGGCTGGGCGGTAGCCAATTGGAAGAGATTTACAGCGAGGGCCTACAAGAGGTTTTTGGTAAGCAAAGAGCAGCCACTAGCGGCAATCAAGCCTCGACCGGTGCGGCCGATGGTCAAGTTGACCAAAGCGGCGGGCTGGTGGTTAATCCTATAAAGGTGGCTTATTCTAAGCTGCCGCAGGCTTTGGGCAGCCGTAAATTTGGCTTGCCGCACCCGTCTTTACCGGTTTATCGGCCGGTTTCACAAAAAACCAAGCCTGAACC
>DATBED010000078.1:0-22994 GCA_036276195.1 Saccharimonadales bacterium (SeqCode)
TACCCCAGTCAGCTACCGTACAACGCTAGCCCTAAAGCTATTTCGAGGAGAACCAGCTATCTCCGAGTTCGATTGGCATTTCACCTCTAACCACAGGTCATCCGGGCATTTTGCAGTATGCTACGGTTCGGCCCTCCACGTAGTTTTACCCACGCTTCAGCCTGCCCATGGTTAGGTCACCCGGTTTCGGGTCTATTCACTACTACTAGGCGCCCTATTCAGGCTCGCTTTCACTACGCCTCCGGCAATTGCCTTAAGCTTGCAGCAGTAAATAACTCGCTGGATCGTTCTACAAAAAGCACGCCGTCACCAATAAATTGGCTCCGACTCCTTGTACGCACACAATTTCAGGATCTATTTCACTCCCCTTCCGGGGTTCTTTTAACCTTTCCCTCACGGTACTTGTTCACTATCGATCGTAAGATATATTTAGCCTTGGAGGGTGGACCCTCCAGCTTCAACCAGGGTTTCACGTGTCCCGGCCTACTCGACAATAGAGATAATAAGGTTTGTAACACTTGGCATACCAGGCTATCACTGTCTATGGCGTGGTTTTCCAACCACTTCTGCTCGCATTACAAATTTCTGACCTTATGCAGGCTAATGGCAGCGCCTGCTTTCAGTACGGAATTCTGGATAAATCCAGGGCTCCGTACTGGTTGTCTCTATGTCACAACCCCCTTATAACATTCGTCTACCAACTTATCCAAACTGTTGCCAGCTTGAAAGTCATAAAGGTTTGGGCTGTTCCGCGTTCGCTCGCCACTACTAACGGAATCATTGGTTATTTTCTCTTCCTCGGGGTACTAAGATGTTTCAGTTCCCCCGCTTACCGCTATCTCTTCCTATATATTCAGAAAAGTGCAACCAGACATAACTCTGGCTGGGTTTCCCCATTCGGACATCTCCGGATCAAAACATATTGGGCTGTTCCCCGGAGCTTTTCGCAGCTCATCACGTCCTTCATCGGTATCTTACGTCAAGGCATTCTTTGTGCGCGCTTGAGTAACTTTTTACGATTGACTGAAATTTGGTCGGTGAGACCGCCTTCCAGCCAGTGCAATTGACTAGTTATTGGTGATCACCTCGCGGTGAGCCAATAGCCGTTTGTCTTATTGCTTATCTCAATCTTTCCCACTTCCATATAGAGTGGGATCGATTTGGATCTTCTTAAATAAAAATTTAAGTTGATCCGTTTGCCTAATTGTTAAGTTACGCGTAAACCCAAGGCTGTCTTTTATCTGTTGTGGCGCCGTATCAAAAACGACGCCCATTCGGATCCTTGAGGCTTGAGTTTACGCTTAGCTCTTCGTGCGTTTAGGAGCGACTAGCCATGACCTAAACTCAAGCTTAGGGTCTATATTATCAAAAATAACAGAGGCGGTCAAGCCCCTTATGTAGTCAAACAGTCAACACTTTAGCATCTAATAAATAGGTCTAGCCTTCACGCAGAGCGTCATAGCGCCGGTTTAGGTCGCCAATCATTTTGCGGGTTTCCAGGTGATGTTTAACATTGGCCACGCCTTTAGCGTCAATTTTGTGCCTTAAGCCGACATCAACTTCAATCAGCTTACGCTCCAACCCAGTTTTGACGTCGTTAATCTTACCCTCTAACCCGGTTTGGGCGTCGGTAATTTTACTTTCCAGCCCGGTTTTGACCTCGCCAATCTTATTTTCCAGCCTGGTTTCGGTTTGCTGGAGATCGTCTTTCGTAGCGAATTTCTTTAGGCGGTCATCAAGATCTTTTTTGGTTGGATGGGCTTTTAGGCGGTCATCCAGGTCTTTCTTGGTAACCATATTGTCGACTATGGTTTCTACGGTTTGGGCCACACCTACTATAAGGGCATTGTTGTCGCTGATGGCCTGCAACAGCTGCTGGTTGGTAACGTCGGTCATGATTGCCTTTCCCATTAATTATAGTTGGGCCTATAACCTAGTCTACGCCCCAGAAATTAAATAATCATTAACTTCTTTAAAACTACAACAAATCAGCAATGCTGCGCGTTTTTCTTAAGCTTTAACCGTCGCCCTTCTTCTATAAGGTTTTAGGGGCGGAAAAAACGAGTATCAAAATAGTATAATCATACTCACTTTTTCACCCTACTCCGAAGGGTAAAGCGGCCGGCCTGGCCCCTAGCCCCTCACGCGCTGCCGCCGCGTCACCGGCGCCAGAGTTGCTAGCGAGTGCCCACCAGCTTTAACTCTTTGCC
This sequence comes from Saccharimonadales bacterium (SeqCode), assembly GCA_036276195.1. Classification (GTDB taxonomy): domain Bacteria; phylum Patescibacteriota; class Saccharimonadia; order Saccharimonadales; family UBA4665; genus DATBED01. Next base: position 2,211 of record DATBED010000078.1, read on the forward strand.
AAGTATGCCAGCTACACGGCTAATAGTGCCGACAGTTGGGTTGGTTGTGCCACTCTCAAGCCGAGTAATAGTATTTTGGGTAACCCCTGCCTTTTCAGCTAGCTCATGCTTCGGAGTAGTCTACCTCTTTTTAACAAATCCGTGAAGTAGGTAAATACGGCGACCTTTAGCAAACGCATAGAACACTCTTACATCTGTCTGACGTCTACCCCTTTCTCGTGGAACACACCACCGGACTTCATTAAAGCGTGCTAAAACCGGAAAAGTTAAAAGATAAGAGATTGTGTAGTTGCAAACTTTTTAGCTTAAAAAAGAAGTTGCTACCATCAACAAGAATAAGACAGCGCTTTTGTGACATCGCTCGATTATATAAGAGGTGTTTTGAAACTCCGCCGTCGGGCCTACTGGGCGTTGAAGTAGTTCCAGGTAAAGGTATGCTGCGCCGTGTCGGCTGTTATAAAGTTAACGGTAAAGGTGGAAGTGCCGGAGGTAACATAAGGTTTCACTGTTGAAGCATCGACGCTGCTGGCCGCCGTCAAGACCGGGTGCGGGGCGCTGCCATAGTTGGAGCTGAAGCTAATAATACACTGAGCGCCCGTGCCCCAGGCGCTGGTACCAGTAGTCAATGTAATCTGACCGGCACTATCGTTGCCACTAACACCACAAGTCGGGCTGCCGCCAGTGCCAGCAGCAGACTGTACTGCCGCCGTGGTGCTGCCGCTAGTATTGCCGGTCACTATATGGCCGTTGACCGTCAAGACACCGGTAATGGTGGCCGCCTTGACCGACAGATTGCCCTGGTAATCGATACTAGCTAGCGTTGCACCGGTGGAATCTTCAGCTTGCAGCAAATTACCCGAACTCTGGCTGGCTACGTCTTGAATGACTATACCGGAATTTGAGGTACCGCCCGTGCTGACAGCTATCTGATAACCGGCTTGGGCAGTCGTGAGCGCACCGATACTCAACAAATTACCAGGTGCGCTGGCACCGATACCAACCCGGCCATTAGTAGTATCGGCTGTGAACACACTCGCACTAGAGCTGTTCTGGATCTGGAAGGCGGTAATGGAGTCGGCGGCGTTCTTGAATAGGGCCGCACCATTGGCACCAGAGATACTGGCTACTGTAGCGAGGCCGTTAAGGCTGGAGCCGCTAGTGCCGGGTTGAGCGATCTGGAAGGCGATGTTACCACCAGCGCCGGTACCGGTTCCCTGCCCGCCGTTCAGCGTCAGGTTTTGCGGAGCCGTGGCGTTGTTCAGGCCGGAACCGTTGCCACCCTGGAAAGCCCCGCTGTTAGTAACCTCGCTCAGCACGGTACTGGAACTATTTTGGAACTGCGTTAAGTCACCGGTTTGCGAGGCCAGCCCTTGAACCACCACGGCCGCTTTAGTGGCATCGGCCCCAGCCAGTATGGTCGACTGACCGTTTTGACCGGCATTGTTTCCGAAAGTAATGCGCGCGACTCCATTTTTATCCCTTAAGATTGCATTAGTGGCATAACCCTGGAAGGTAAAGTTGCCGTTAGGCGAACCGAATGCCAAGTCATTACCATTGCCAAGAATGGTATCGCCTCCAACGTTAAGCGTACCAACCGAACTGCTGGTATTTTGAATAGTCAAGGTATCACCCAAGTTACTAAAGTTGGCATAAGCACCGATCGCCACATTATTGCCGCTGGTATCTACCTTAAACTCGTTGGTACCAGCGCTATTCTGTATCTGGAAAGCCGTGGTGGAGTTGGTATTGCTTTGCAGTAAGGTAGAGCCGTCACTAGCTACCTTTAGGCCGCTGTACCGAATACTATAGCTACTTCCAGCCGAGACGGTCTTAGAGATAGAGCTAGTAAGGTGGGTGGCATCAGTAAAGCCGGTAATAGTAGCGCTGGTACCGTCACTGTAGGTAATGGTGCCGCCTACCATTGAGGAGGTAAAGGTCGTGCCTGTGCCAGTGATAACGGTCGTAGTTTGGGCGATAGTACCAGTGCTATAAGTCTGCGCGTTAACCCTCAGCTGTTGGTTGGAGGTATCGACGTTGACAATACTTGTGCCCCCGGCATTCTGCACCTGGAAGGCCGTTGTGGAGTTGGTGGCAGTTTGCTGTAGGAACGAACTGTCAGTCTTCAGGACGCCAGCAGCCGAGCGATAGAGGTTGGTATCATAAGCAGAACCAAACAACAGCTTACCGCTGGTGGATAGGGACAGAATCGACTGCGGAGATCCGTTAGGAATGTTAGTGGTTGTAAAGCTAGCCAGATAAACACTATCACTAGAAACTATGCCGCTTCCCGCTTGACTCGTGTAGTCAAATTGGTGCAGTATCGCTCCGCTAGTAACAGCAGGTGCAAAGGCAGAGGCTCTATAAACATTGCCCGTCACGCCAGCATTGACAACACCGATTTTCACGTAATTAGTAGCGCCTCCTTGTACGCCTCCTTGTAGAGTCAAAATAGTGCCCGAGTAGACTCCACCGCTTGAGTCAGTGGCTGGTGGTACTGCAGTAGTAGTAGCCGCTATGCCCGTATCATCAAATTGTAGCGTGCCGGTAGCTGCCACTGAGCCGACTGCGCCAATGCTCGAAGGCGTACCGCCAGAAACAGTGCGGTAGATGTTGTAACTCGCGGCGCCGGTTACAGTTGCCCACGTGATACGGTTGAAATTAGTACCATTTAATGTGGCGTTACCTGTGGTTGTCGTTATAGTCGTGGGCACTGTTTCACCTAACTTACTATTGACTGCGGTAACCGTGTAGGTATAGGTAGTGCTGCCAGCTGTACCCTGGTTCGTTACACCTACGCCCGATGGTGAACTCAGAGAAATTACAATAATGCCACCGGTATTTTGGAGTATGCCGGTAGTAATAATTTTGGTATTCGTAGTGTCGGCTGTCAGCAAGCTCGTTCCGGCGGCATTCTGAATCTGGAAGGACGACGTGGAGTTGGCAGCGTTCTGGAATACAGCATTGCCTGTAGCTGTAAATTGACCGCTGGTGTCTAAGGTAGGAGCAGCGGTAGTACCGGCTATACCCGTGTCGTTAAAGGATAGTGTGGTATTGGCGTTAACTGTACCGATTAGACCAGTGGTACTCGGGGTGCCACCGGAGGCGGTGCGGTAAATCTTGTAGCTGTTGGCTCCAGCCACGGCAGTCCAGGTGATTTGGTTAAAGTTGGTACCGTCGAGTGTAGCGTTACCAGTAGCCGTTGTGGTAGTTGGTGAAATTAGGGTCGTGCCGCCGTTGGCATTAAGCGCGGTAATAGCATAGGTGTAGCTGGTACCGCCTGCCGTACCGATGTTAGCAATAGATGGAGCCGTTGGCGCGCTTAGGGCGGATAGCAGTGTATTGCCAACGACGTTTAAAGTAGCTGCTGGCGTAACTGTATCGACACCTATATTCGTGTTGGTTGTACAGCCGTTAACACCACTTAGGCAGCCGAGAACTAGGGCATTACTAGCGTTAACTGTCGAGTAAGTACCCAGGGCCGTGGCATTTTGGAGTTGAGTAGCCGTGCCCGGGCCAGAGTTGTAGCCAAGGAAGCTGTTATTAGAGCCAGTAGTAAGCTGGAAACCGTTATTATTTGACGACCCTGTATTGTAGCCAATACCGACATTGTTGCTGCCCGTGCTGACAAACCGCAGCGCCAGTGGACCAACCCCAACATTATTGCTGCCTGTAGTATTTGATGCGAGGGCGCTATTACCAAGGCCTGTATTACTACCGCCGCTCGTATTACTAGTGAGGGCTGAGTTCCCAAAAGCAGCATTACCTGCACCAATAGTATTAGCGCTTAATGAGCCGATACCAAAGGCACTGTTCGTACTGCCCGTGGTGTTATGGTTTAGAGCATTAGCGCCGAAAGCGGTGTTTTGTATACCGGTAGTATTAAACTGAAGAGCGCCCGTGCCGGTGGCAGTGTTGAGGTTTCCTGTCGTGTTGTCCTGAAGGGCAAAGGTTCCAATAGCCGTATTATTAAAGCCACTGGTATTATTTTGGAGGGCGTCGGTACCAAAGGCATTATTGCTTAAACCCGTGGTATTCGACTGTCCTGCCGAAAGGCCGACAAATGTATTATTTGAAGCAGAACCGCCGGAGCGGACTTCCAGGCCGGTTGAGCCATCGCTATTTTGAACACCTACGACACTATTACTTGTCGTTACTGGTATGACAGAAACCCCGGAGATAGTGCCATTCCAGTTATTGGTAGGTACGAAGCTCAGGTTTTGGCCAGCAGTACCTATAATAATGAGTTGTACCTCAGTGGCATCGTTACCAGAGATGGCTACACCGCTCACGGCGCCGATCTTCGGTGTGACAGTTTCGCCCGCTGTAGGGCTGCCAGTGATCGTAAAAGTCACCTGGTAGGTGCCAATAGGCAGGCTGAGTGACGGAGTCGGGGCCAGGGCGGTCACACCGCCACCAGCGGTATGGGTGGCAGTTGCCGAACTACCCGTGCCACTAATTGCCGTCCAGCCGCTAGTAACCGGGAAGCTTTCGGAAGCCGTGAACAGCTCCGAGCCCAGACTAGCCACTGAACTAATTCCCTGCACGGCCAGTTTGCTATTGGTAGTATCAACATTCAGAACACTAGTTCCAGCGGCGTTCTGAATCTTAAAGGCGGTGGTGGAGTTAGTAGAAGACCTAAGCGCGGCAGAGCCTGTATTAGTAACGTAGAAGGCCTGGTTCTGGATACGGTAAGCTGAGCCGGCGGTTTCGGTGACGGCGCTAGCTAGTACCAAGTGAGTAGCATCAGTAAAGCTCGCAATGGTTTGCTTAGTACCATCAGCAAAGATAAAGTCATTACCGACCATGTTAGCCGTCCAGGTAGTACCAACACCGGTAACCGTAGTGCTAGAAACGCCACCGGTGCCAGCCGTGCCCGTGTCATATATATCCGGAGATATGCTGAACAGGTTATCTGGGCTAGTGGTGCCTATACCTACGTTAGGTGTCAGGTTAGCCCCTGTTGTGCCAATCCCGCCCAAGATTAGACTGTTGCTCAGTTGAACCTGAGAGCCATAGCCAATAGCCGTAGCATTCTGCAGAGCGGCACCGGTGACAAAAGTATTGGCGTTAGGGTCAGTTGAGCCAGCAAAGTTACCGATAGCAGTGTTGTTACTGCCAGTGCTATTGAACGAGAGAGTGCTTCTACCAACGCCGGTGTTGCCACTGCCGGTGGTGTTGGATGCGAGCACGCTGAAGCCGATAGCGGTATTGTTACTGCCGGTGATGCTACTTGAAAGGGCGACAGATCCGAGAACGGTGTTGCCACTGCCGACGGTGTTAGCTGAGAGGGAACTTCGGCCGACCGCAGTATTGTTACTGCCGGTGGTGTTTTGTGCGAGAGCAAAAGTACCAACTGTAGTATTGTTACTGCCGGTGGTGTTTTGTGCGAGGGCGTTAGCACCAACAGCGGTGTTGAGAAGGCCCGTGGTGTTATTTTGCAAAGCTTGGCTGCCAATACCGGTGTTGCTAATACCAGTACTGGTATTATTTGCTCCGGCATTTAAGCCGATGAAGGTATTGCTGGCGACACCCGAGCTTCTAACTTCCAGAGTGGTAACATTGCTACTATTCTTCACTGTTAAGACGGAAGCTACTTGAGTGGTCAGGGCTTTAATTAATACATTGCTCACAGTGCCAACATAGGTGGAGTTCGGTGTGAAGGTCAGGGCTGCCGTGGAGCTGGCGGTAATAACTTCGGTATTGGTGCCCGTACAACTAGTGGTGCTTTCCAAAGTCCTGCCGCCCATAGTTACACCCAGAGTATTAGCGGCAGTGCAACCACTGTAGGAGTAGCTCACCTGGTAGGTGGTGCCGGCGGTCGGGGTGAAGGTGGTAGACAGAGCGCTGGTGTTACCGGTGGTATGGATGGCCGAGTTGGCAGATGTTGTCCAGTTGGTAGCGCTCCAGCCGGTTGGGAAGTCGTTGGTACCGCCGGCGGTGTCGACAATTGCTGCTCCTAGCACGGCATCGGTGCCGCTACTGGTCAGAGTAGTTAAGCTGTTGGTGGTATCGACATTTAGCACCGAAGTGCCGGCGGCATTCTGGATCTGGAAGGCGCTGGTAGAATTGGTAGTGTTCTGGAGGGTAGCTGCCCCGGTACTGCTAAAGTTATCGCCGCCGTAAACAATCGTGTAAGCCGCACCGGCCGTGACTGTTTTGGATACACTACTGGTAAGTGTAGTAGCGGTTAGGTAGGTAATAGTGGCGGTCGAGCCATCGTTGTAAATGATGGTGCCGCCGTTCATGGCCGGCGTCCAGGTAGTGCCACTGCCGGTTATGGCCGTGGTAGTTTGAGCAATGGTGCCGGTGCTGTAGGTGGTGTTACTAACGCTTAGCGCGCTATTGGTGGCATAACCACTACCTATACCGACATTGGTGCTGGCCGTACAGCCATTGACACCGCTAACGCAGCCCAGGATAAGCGCGTTGTTTTGATTAACTGTCGAGTTAGTGCCGATGGTGGTGGCATTTTGGAGCTGAATGGTGCTAGCCGGGCCGGAGCCGGAACCAAGGAAGGTGTTGTTAGAGCCAGTGACATTAGCATTGGCACCAGTATTAGACTGGCCAGCACTTATTCCCAATGCAACATTATTAGAACCGGTGGTATTCGTGGCAAGAGATTGATAGCCTACAGCTGTGTTAGTACTACCGGTGGTGTGGGTAAGCGACTGGAAACCGACGGCAGTATTGCTACCACCGATGGTGTTAGAACTTAATGAAAGGGCGCCGACACTCGTATTAGCACTACCAGTGGTGTTAGAGGAGAGAGCCTGGAAGCCCACAGCAGTGATGCTGTTACCAGTGGTATTGGCTTGTAGAGCTTGGGCGCCAACAGCGGTGGCATTAGTACCTATGGTATTAAGTTGGAGCGTCTTATAGCCCAGGCCCGTATTATTAAGACCCGTTGTGTTATTGCCGCCAGAGCTTAAGCCTACAAATAGGTTACTGGTATTCGGTGCCTGTAACACCGTTAATCCATTGATCTGGTAAACGCCATTAACATCTAGGTTACCGCCACTGGAATTAACTGTGGGCAGTACAGGCGTAAGAACTCCCCAGTTAAAGTTTGTGCCATTATCCGTCATAGAGGTAGTGACGTTAGAAACTTGATTAATGAACCAGTTCACGCCATCGGTGCTGCGGTAGACCATGTAGCCGGTGGCACCAGTAACAGATGACCAGGTCAGGGTGTTAACACTGGTCGCGCCGGTAGTTGTGACCGATGTCGGGCTAGAAGCCACCGGCACCGTCGTGCCGTTAGCGTTCAAAGCCGCCAATTGGTAGAAGTAGGTGTTGGCGGCGATTGTACCGCCGATAGCGGCACTGGACAGGGTCGGCGCAGCCGGCGTGGCCAAGGTGGTGGTGGCAATGTTAAGCACAGTGGTTCCGGCCGCATTCTGCACCTGGAAGGCCGTAGCGGAGTTGGTAAGATTCTGGAAAGTTACTGGCCCAGACACACCCAAGGCACCACTGATATTTACCCCCGACCCTACGTCTAAGCCGCCTTGGATTGATTGGCTGCCGGCCACGGTGGCATTTCCATCAACCGCTAAGGTACCGGTTTCAATGCCGCCGGCTTCCAGCTGCTGAGCGTATTCACCGCCAAGGTCTGCTACCACTAGGTTAGTTCCGACATAGTAAACATATCGACCTTGAACAATTAAGTTATATGGACCAGTAGAGCCCCCGCCACAAGTCGACATGCCGGTATTATAGCTACCAACGCTGGTTGGACTGGCCGGATTTGAGATATCGTAAGTATAAATAAGGCCACAGCCACCTTCAGCAATATACAGGTAGCGGCCCTGGGCGTATGTCTGCTCAGGTACCGTGTTAGCAGCAAGGGTTATTGTACTGGCGCTGACCGGAGTCGCAGGGTTTGAGACATCAATAACACTAACTGTTTGATTTCCCTGGTTAGTTACATAAGCATACCGTCCCTGGACAGTGACGCCATAAGGCGATGAGCTGGCACCAGTACTGACACTGCCAACGCTGGTCGGGCTAGCCGGATTTGAGATATCGTAAATTTTTAGGGTATTACTATTGGAGTCGGTAAAGTAAGCGTACCGTCCCTGAACATAGATACCCCTAGAAACGATGCCAGCCACTGAAGTGCTAGACACCAGTATGGGGTTAGATGGGTTGGTAATATTGAATATCTCAAGTTGGGAGCCAAAATTAGTCGTTAAGTAGAGGTAGTTACCCTGGACGAAGATGTCAATTGAGGCATTACCACCAGTACTGGCACTGCCCACTAAGGTTGGGCTGGTTGGGTTAGAGACATCTACTACATAAACAGCATGATTTACTGATTCTGATATATATAAGTAGTTGCCCTCAATAACAACGCTAGTAAGAGTGTTACCAGCTACCGCGACCAGGTTGGTAGTGCTAATGGTCGTCAGGCTACTGGGCTTAGAATCATCCACTATTTTCAGGGTCAGGTTCGTGCTATCTGTAACGGTGTAAATGTAGCGGCCCTGGGCGGCCATTGCTTGTGTTCTAGTTGGCAAAGCAACGGAAGAAAGACTGGTAGTTGGCACGGTACCACTGACATATAGTTGGCCGGTCGGTGTGCCGTTAGTGCCGACGTCAACCCGCAAGTTAGATGTATCCACTGTCAGTGCGCTAGCTCCGGCAGCATTCTGCACCTGGAAGGCGGTGGTGGAGTTCACAGAGTTCTGGAACAGAGCTGATCCGTTGGCGCCGGATATAGTGGCCACTGTGGTGAGGCTGTTCGCGGTGCTGCCAGTAGTACCAGGCGTAGCTATTTGTAAGACTATGTTGCCGCCGTTGCCGGTACCGGTTCCCTTACCGCCAGCAATGGTGGTAGCGCCACCTATTTGGTTGCTACCGACTGCGGTTCCGCCCTGAAGAGTGACTGTGCTACCAGTAGTAGTGCCGGTGGAAGTTCCGCCCATAACCAGCACCGAACCGCCGGTGTTGTTACCGGTTCCACCAGATGCTCCGCCTTGCAGGGTTAGGGCACCTCCACTTGAGCCAGTCGTGGTGGTAGCGCCAGCCCCAGCCAGCACAGTGACAGCTGCACCCGCCGTGCCAGCCGTGGCGCTTCCGGTACCTTGGAGAGTGAAGCCAGATGGAGCCGTTGCCGTTACACCGTTACCGATATAAACATTCGAGATTGAGGCATTGGTTACATCGGCTGACCCAATGACTAACTGGTTAGCGGCAGTTGAGGCGGCACCCCTACCAATGACAATTGAAGCGATGTTAGCCGCCGATGACCCGTAGCCGATTGCAATAGTATTTGTGGCACTAGTACCAGCACTCCCACCTAGAGCAATCGATCCATTCCCACCAGTACTAGCACTAGATCCAATAGCAACTGATCCTTGTACGTTACCGGAAGCACCGTTCGTTGCTCCATATCCAAGCGCTACACCTAGAATACTAGCTGAAGCAGAGGCTCCAATGGCGACACTGTCATTACCACCGAGGCCGTTCGTGTTAATGGTAGCCCCGTTACCTACAGCTAGACTTAAGGCTGCGCCTGCTGTCGACCCGGCTCCAAAGTGCTCACTGTTAGCCCCGCCAGTTCCCGGGCTGCTCAACGTTCCTGCAAAGTAACTGGTACCACCACTGGCCACGTTCAGTCGAGTGATGTATGCAGTACTAGTTGCGACAGGGCCGCCGCCGGTACTAGCAGCACCAGTGTCACTAAAGCTGTTTGTATTGCTCGTGTAAAAGACATTTTCTGCCCCGCTGCTGGTTCCACGATAGATACGATAGGATATGACCCCCTGCACCGCATTCCAGCTAATCGGTAGGGTTAGGTTGCCACCGCTGGTGGTGCCGGAGACTTCGGTGCTTGGCAGGGTTTCGCCACCACTGCCATCTATGGCGCTAATCTTATAGAAGTAGGTTCCGGCCGTTAAGCTACCGCCGGCAGTGGCCGCTCCGACAGCCGCCCCTGTGGGAGCACTCATGGTGCCAAGGTTGAAGTTACCGCTACTGTCAACACTAGACAGAGCAGTTCCACTATTGTTTTGGAACTGTAACAGATTGCCAGTCTGGCCACTTGCACCCTGAATAATTCCTGCAATCGCAGTGCTAATAGAGGGAACTATAGTTAAGCCTGCAATCTGTGAACCTTGACTACCGGCAGCAATATTAATACCGTCATTCGATGTGATACTATATCCGTTACCACTGTTAGTGACATTAATTGCTCCTGTATTGTTAACATGAGCTGTGACATTGAGCGCTGAATTACTCTGTGATACTGTATGAGTTATATTAAAATTACCGCCGCCATCAACATTAACTAAGACCGTGCCATCATTCTTCTGTAACTGTAGCAAGTCAGCTGTTTGGCTGCTGGCCCCTTGAATCACTAGTCCTTGATTAGTGGTGGCGCCAGTGTTAATTTGGGCAGCTGCATTGTTGTTGGCTGTACTATTAGCGTTGACGGTCAGGCGAGTGTTGGTACCGAAGCCGCTGCTCAGATTGATGCCGACATTAGTACCGTTGTCGAACAGCTGGGAATTGCCAATGCTGGTGCCGCCGGCACCGTACTTGGCAACAAAGTTCTGGGTACCGGTTCCGGTAATACCAGAGCCACCGCCGCCAGCCGTACAGTTACCCAGCGTAAACAAACAAACCGTATCTATAGTGGCGGAGCTAGCCGGAATGTTGACAGTCTGACTTTGGGTTAAGGTAGACTGGGCCAGAGTGCTCTTGAACGATCCACTCTGGTAGTACAGCTGGCCGCTGGCATTAATGCCGGAGAGCACGACTCCGGTGGAGTTTTGTACCTGCAAGAAGTCGGCTGTCTGGCTGGCTGCAGCCTTGATCTGCAAGCCAATAGTTGCGGCAGTCTGCAGGGAGTAAAATTGGCCAAGGTTTTGGTCGATGTAGCCGAGCTCCGTTGTGGCGCCACTGTCGTAACGTACATAGCGTGAAGAGCCGGGATTTACAAATAAGGAGGCTCCTAGCCTATTAACTTGTACTGCAAGATTAGTACCCAGTGCCACGTCGGAGGTTCCGTTATGTGTCAATATATCTGTGCCTCCGCCTGAGTCACCAATTCCCCACCCACCAGCAGCCGTACTATAAATGCGCTGGCCGGCGCCACCTTGTATGGCAGGCATGGAGCTCGCGGTACCGTTGCCGGATAGGATAAAGCCGGCAGCAGTAACCGTGCCTTGGATGGAAGCGCTACCGGTAGTGTTGCTGGCCGGGGTGCTGCCGCTGGCAGCTAAGCCGGTATCGCTCAAACTAAAGGTGCTGGCGCCACCAGCTATGGTACCGATCAGACCAGTGGTGGCCGGTGTACCACCGGCTGTGGTGCGGTAGACTTTGTAGCTGACTGCTCCGCTGACCCGGCTTGGGGTAATCGTGTTGAAGTTAGTGCCATTTAAGGTAGCCGCTCCGTTGGTGATCTGGGTCTCAGTGCTGGCCAGCGTCTCCCCAAGGCCGTCATAGGCCGTGACCTTGTAGCCCCAAGTGGTCGTGCAACTGCTGACGCAAGTCGCCACTACGGTTGGGGCAGCCGGAGTACTGACCGCGGTGTTCACAAAGGCCCCGGCGTTCTGCAAGCTAGCCGTGGGGCTGGAAGTATTAAGCCCAATACCGGCGCCTCCCCGTACTATGATGTTGCCGTTGGCGTCTTGCTGGTTGGCGTAGATAGTTCCGGTGCCTAGATCGTTGATGCCGTTGGCACCAGGACCAGAGAAGGTGTTACCCGATAAATACACACCGCTCACACCGCTGTTTATAGTAATGGCATAGCCAGTCCCAGAAGTATGAGTAATATAGTTACTTATGATTTGGGCATTGTTACCGCCGAAACTCCAGTCGGCCTGGATATCGGATGTAGACCCTGACCCACCGTTATTGGTCAGGATATTATTGCTAATGGTACTGCCGTTATCATCAATTGCAATACCGAAGGATGCGTTATTGGCAACATTGTTGCCGCTAACGGTATTACCATTTCCGCTTACATCAATACCAATACGGCCATTACCATTTGACGTATTGCCACTTATAGTCGCGTTGCCACCTCCAGTTATACCGTCTAAACTGTTACTATAACTTGTATTACCAGTGGCTGTGCTGCTAGAACCGACAACTATGCCCCTAATTGAATTGGAGTATGATGTGTTGCCGGAGAGTGTAACCTGCGCACCATTCCCAGTAATACCACTGCCACCATTAGAAAAGGTCATATTGCCCGTAGCAGAACTTCCAGCACCGACGGCAATACCATCGCCTACATTGTTGTGAGCTATGTTATTGGTGTAAACAGAGCCAGAAGTATGATCTGACGAATAAATACCTTTTAGTCCAGCGCCGCTTACTTCGTTATTTATGAATTTTTGGTCTGCTTGTTGGTTGTAGTCGTCAATACCATAACCGGCTGGATTGATTAAAAGGGTGTTGATAACCTGGGAGTGATCTGCCTGGTTTGGTGCTTCTAAGTCTATATCATCATTGTTGGTATTAGTATAGGTTGCTTTATTACCATTAATTTGCAGATTCGAGACACTGGTATATTGTGCTGTAATCGCAATGACACCGCCAAAGCTAGCATCGTCATACAGACGCTTTAAGATAGTACTGGGCCCCTGACCGGTAATATTAACATTAGCCTTGTTAAGCGTAACGTCACCACCAATATTATAGGTACCGTCTAGCAATACCACTGATCCACCGGTGCTCGGTAGAGCAGCAATAGCGTTGTTAATAGTGGTTTGGTCGTTGGTGCCGGTGGCTACAAAGTTGGCGGAGTATTTGTTGGAGGAGTTGCTGGCGGCTACGATCTCGGTGACGCTGCTGGTGTAGCCTTGCCATTGGCCGTTTTCGTAGACGAAGAGTTGGTTGAGATCGGTGCGGTAGTAGATTTGGCCTTCGGTGGGGCTGGCGGGGAAGCTGGCGGAGCCGGTCACTTTTAGGGACTGGCCAGCCGCCAGGTAGAGGTTGCCGCTGCTGTCGACGCCGCTTAGAGCTTGGCCGCTGCTGTTTTGCAATTGTAGCAGGTCGGCGGTTTGGCTGGCTGCTCCCTGGATGACTAGTCCTAAGCTAGTGGATGCGCCGCTGTTAAGTTGGGTGGCCGCCGCGTTGTTGGCCGTGCTGTTGGCATTGACTGTTAGTTTGGTGCCGGTGCCGAAGCCGCTGGCCACGTTCAGGCCGACGTTGGTGCCGTTGTCGAATAGTTGCGAGGCCGTTATTTGGTTGGTTGTGCCGTTGAACTTGGTAACGTAGTTGGCACTGTAGCCCGTGGCGCTAACGCCTCCACCAGTGCCAACACAGTTGGATAGGCTTTGCAGACAGACCGTGTCGGCGGCGCCGCCGGCAATTGATGGCAGCGTGTAGGTGGCCGTGCCGGTGCCGGTGGGAGCGGCCGCTTGCAGGGCGCTAAGGTTGGTATTGCTGCTGTTGGCCAAGGTTACTACTCCGGCCGTGCTGCCCGCTACACCCACCGTAATGCCCCCCGCCCCTTGCACGGCTAGGGTACCGCTAAAGGTCGGGCTGTTAACTACGGTTAGGTTGCTACAGCTACCACCACTGCCTAGGGTGATGGTGTTACCACCGCCGGTTAGGTTACCGGTGCCAGATGGGCAGACTAGGGTGGTGTTACCCTGTACTGCCGTGCTGGCAGCTGAGCCGTAGATTACGCTTAGAGTGGGTACCGCTCCAGCTACGTTGTTGGTGCCACCTAGGGTTAGTCCGGTGACAGCTCCTAGGTGATCAACATAGTTGCCGGAGGTATCAGTGCCCAGTACTACTGGGCTGCTAGATAGCGTGCCCGAGCCGTTGGTGTGGACTACGCCGGTGCCTAGGTTAGAGAAAGTGCCGCCGGCCGCCGTTAGCTTGCCGGCCGAGTCAAACTTGGCCAGTACCGCACCGGTGCTGTCTTGTAGCTCCAACAGATCGGCCGTTTGGCTGCCAACACCTTGGATTATCAAGCCCTGGTTGGCGGGCGCGCCACTGTTGATCTGAGCGGTAGCATTGTTATTGGCGACGCTGTTGGCATTGACGGTCAGTCGGCTATTGGTGCCGAAGCCGCTACTAACATTCAGGCCGACGTTGGTGCCGTTGTCGAACAGCTGCGAGTTTGTGATCTGGGTAGCGCCGGCATTGTTGTACTTAGTGATGAAGTTTTGGCTGCCGCCGGTGGTGCTGACGCCGCCGCCCGCGCCAACGCAGTTGGCCAGCGTTAGCAAACAAACCGTGTCCGTACTGCCGCCGGCAATCGTCGGGATCTGCACCGTGGCATTGCCTGCCCCCGACGGGTTCAAGCCTTGCAAAGTGACCACTCGTGTACTGCTGGAATTGGCCAGGTTCAGGTTGCCGGTGGTGCTGCCGGCCACGCCAACCGTTACCGTGCTGCCCTGCAAAGTAGCCGTGGTGGTTATATTGTTGCCGGTGCTGATGGCGCCGAAGCCGCTGGCAATCGAGCCGGCTGTGAGGGCGCCGGTTTGGGTAATGTTGGTTTGCACGGCTGTTGGTAAGGTCTGGCTCAGGCTGGGTATATTGCTGCCGTCGGTGACCAACACGCTGTTGGCGGCGGCCGCCGTGGCCTGCACCCCCGACGTACCATTGCCATACAGAATGCCGTTCAACGTTAGAGCGTTAGCGCCGGTGCCGCCGTTGGCCACCGTTAGAGCGCTGGTTAAGGTCAAGCCGTTAAAGGTCGGTGCCGCCGTGGAGGCGATATCTTGAATGGTGTTGATCGTACCGCTGCCATTGTCGCTGAAGTTGGTGCTGCTGAACTGAGCGATGCCCTTCTGTGTGGTACTGGCATCGTTGATAGTGATGGTGCCGCCGCTGCCGCTGGAGTTGGCTAAGCTCAAGACACCGGCCTGGCTGTCTAGGCTGGTCACGCCGCCGCCGGCGCCGCCGGTACAGCTGGAAAAGGCTAAGACGCCGCCGCCTTGGCTTTCCAGACAGTCGCCGTTATTACCGCCGGTGCCGGGCAGCGTCAGCGAAAAGGCGGCGGCCGGATTGCTGGATGGCGCTTGCAGCGTAATGGTATGGCTGCCGGCCGAGTTGTTAAAGATAATGGCGCCGGAGTTGCCGGATGGCCCGGCCGTGCCCAGCGTTAGAGCGCTGGCGCCCTGGATGGCTAGCGTACCGCTATCTGTTACAGCCGTGCCGGACTCGCTAATATTCGAGGAGTTGCCAATGCTGCCGCTGCCGGTAAATTTGGCGAAAGTGCCATTGGTGCCACCACTGGTGGTGACGCCGCCGCCGCTGCCGGCACAGTTACCGGTGCTTAAACAGATGTCAGCCGAGGCGGCGCCCGGATCGGGCAAGTTGTAGCTGGTGGCCTGGCCCAGCCCGCCAGACTTAATTTGCAGCGTGCCCAGGTTGTTGTCGGCACCGTCGGCCAGCTTGACTAAGCCGGCATTGCCGCCGGCACCGGTGGTACCAACCGTGAAACCACCGGAGCCTTGCACGGCCAGGGTACCAGTAATAGTGCCATTATTGGTCACATTAAGCGTGCCGGCTGTTAGGCTGCCGTTAACGGCGGCGTTGTTGTTGACCGTTACCGCCGTGCCGGCGCCGCTGAAGGTCTGGCTGCCGGTAAAGCTCTGGCTAACGGCGTTCAGGTAAGCCACATGGGTCAGTGTGCCTGCTGTATTTATGTCTACGCCGCCCAGTTCAATGGCCGCTCCCACCCCCATGGCGTTAACGATATTACCTTGCAAGGTGGCTGTGGTGGTGATGTTGTTACCAGTGCTGATGGCACCAAACCCGGAGGCAATCGAGCCACTGGTCAAGACACCGGTCGAGGTGATGTTGCCCTGCACTGCCGCCGGCAGTGTCTGGCTCAGGCTCGGTATGTTAGAGCCATCGGTCACCAGCACGCTGTTAGCCGCCGCGGCCGTAACCTGTAAAGCTCCGCTGCCATTACCATAAATTAAGCCGTTCGTTGTAAATGTACCAGCGCCTGTACCACCGTTGCTAACAGATAGACTGTTGTTAAAGAAGGTACCGCTGTTGCGATCAACTACGCCGCTGCTCAGCAGGCCGCCGGCACTAGCTTGAACCAAGCCCGCGCCCAGGCCGGCCAGCGTCAGGTTGCCACTGGAATCAAACTTGGCCAGCACGCCGCCGGTGCTGTTCTGCAGCTCCAACAAGTCAGCCGTCTGGTTAGGCGTCACCCCGGTGCCAAAGCCCTGAATAACTAGCCCTTTATTAGCCGCCGCGCCGCTGTTAACTTGGGCTGTTGTAGCATTGTCGGCGGTAACATTATCGTTAACCGTAAAGCGGGCATTGGTACCAAAACCGGAACTGGTGTTCAGCCCCACATTGGTGCCGTTGTCGAACAGTTGGGAGTTGGTGATCTGGCTGGCGCCGGCATTGTTGTACTTGGTAATGAAGTTCTGGCTGCCACCGCTGGTAGATACGGCGCCGCCCGCCCCAACACAGTTAGCTAGGGTTAATAAACAAACCGTATCTGTAGTAGCTGTGGAGGCCGGCAGGGTGATGGTCTGGTCTTGGCCGGCGGCGGCTAGGCCATTCAGAGTGGTGGTGTGGCCGTTGCTGGCATTGTTGAAGACCAATGCCCCATCTGTAGTATTTGCTACACCCACCGTAATGCCCCCGGCCCCTTGCACCGCCAGAGTGCCAGAGAACGTGGGGCTGTTGACGACTGTTAGGTTGTTACAGCTACCGCCACTGCCTAGGGTGATGGTATTGCCACCACCGGTTAGGTTGCCCGTACCAGATGGGCAAACCAGTGTGGTATTGCCTTGTACGGCCGTGCTGGCAGCTGAGCCGTAGATGACGCTTAGAGTGGGTACTGCTCCAGCTACGTTGTTAGTGCCGCCAAGGGTTAGTCCGGTGACGGCTCCTAGGTGATCAACGTAATTGCCGGAGGTATCAGTGCCCAGTACTACTGGGCTGCTAGATAGCGTGCCCGAGCCGTTGGTGTGGACTACGCCGGCGCCGAGGTTAGAGAAAGTGATCGTACCGGTGCTAGTCAGGCCGGTCAGCGAGGCCAGCGTGCCGGCAATGGTGCTGTTCCCTGTTACTGTTATGCCGCCGGCGCTGATGGTGGCGCCGCCGCTAGTCACAGTCAGGCCCGTCCCAACAGTGGTACTGCCACTGACATTAGCGTTGCCGTTAACATCTAGCTTGAAGCTGACACCCGGCGAGGCCGTGCCCACGCCCAGGCTGGTACCGTTGTCAAAAATAAGGGAATTGCCCAGCTGGGTGCCGCCGGCATTAGTGAATTTTGGCACGAAGTTCTGGGTACCGCCGCTGGCCGTTACGCCGCCGCCGGTGCCAACACAGTTAGCCAGCGTCAGCAGGCAAACCGTATCGGAAGCCACCGAAGAAGCCGGAATAGTAATCGTTTGATCCTGGCCGGCCGGCGCCAAACCTTGCAGAGTCGTCAGATGGCTATTGCCTGCGTTAGCGAAGACCAGATTGCCTGCTGTTGTGCCAGCCACACCAATGCTGACGCCGCCCGCCCCTTGAATGGTGGCTATACCGGTGGTTACCATGTTGCCGGAGCCGTCCACCGTAAAGTTGCCGCCGGCAATGTTCAGCGAGCCGCCCTGCAAGGCCGCTGTGGTGCTAATGTTGTTAGTAGTACTAATATTGCCAAAACCACTGGCGATCGAGCCGCTAGCCAATACACCGGTGATGGTAATGTTACCCTGCACTACATTAGGCAAGGTCTGGGTCAACCCCGGCAGACTGCTGCCATCGGTGGCCAATATGCTGTTGGCCGCGGCAGCTGTAGCCTGGACAGCGCCGCTACCATTACCGTAGAGCAGGCCGTTGGCCGTCAGCGATGTTACGCCAGTACCACCGTTAGCTACGCTTAGCTGACTGCCCAGCGTCAGGCTGCCGCTAATGGTGGCATCGCCACTGTTAGTTAAAACAAAACGGTCGCTGCCGGCGCCTTGCAGCTGCAACAGATTACCACCACCGGTGTTGTTAACAAAAATCGAGCTGCCGGCGCCGGTGTCGAGCTGGGCTGAGCCGGGTTGCAAGACCACGGCCTGCCCGGGGCCGTTAGCGCAAGTAAAGCCCGAGGTACAGATTGTCTGTGAGCCCGGCCCAACAGTTGGGAACTGAAAGGTTCGCCCCCCGGCCGTGAAGGTCACGTTGTCATTACCCGCTGAAATATTTACATCATTGCCGGCCGCTGTCTGCTGCAAAGTGTTGGTTGAAATGGCCCCCGTTACGGTCAGTCCACCGGCCGCCGTTACAGTGCTGCCGCTCTGGCTTAAAATGGAGTCGCCAATGGTCTGCCCGCCGGTTATTAGGGCAATCGTACCCGTTGTTCCAGAATTTACAACGGCACTACTGCTTAGACTGTAATTGCCATTCCCCAGAGGAGTTATTACTAGGCTGGAACTGCCCGAAGTTAAAGTTACAACTCCCTGATTAGAGATGGTGGTGCCGCTAAGGCCAATGCCGTTGCCGGCTGTAAACGCCACATCACCGGTGCGGCCTTGCACGCTGGTGACCCCGCCGCTCTGCAGTGCTTGCAGGGCGCCAGCCGTCAGCGATAGCTGCCCGCTACTGGTTATTTGCAAGCCACTGCCCACCCCAATATTGCCGGAGACGCCGCCAATAGCGGTGACGTGCTGCGGCACCGGCGTTGGCGCCAGGCTAATAAACTGCGAGCCGTTATAGTAGTACGGCGCGTTAGTGGAGCTGTCGTAGTAAATCTGGCCGGCCGTGGGGCTGGTCGGCGCACCGCCTGGCGCCAGCACCACTGTATTGTTGATCCGTAGTTGACCATTAATGGCTAAATGGTCAGCCTGGCCAACCTGCAACTGGGCGGCATCAGCCCTGGCACCACTGGTAGCCAGATTAGCGGTAGCAAAACTGGCCAGCGGTGAAGTCTGCCCCTGATTAGCCTGATTGTTATGGGATTTGAAGAGCAACAGGCTGCCCACCCCTATTAGAACGATTATAGCTATAGAGACGCCGGCCACCAGAAATGCCAGTTTGTTGTAGCGCAAGTTGGTTCGCCTTTGACTGGGAACTTCTGCTACTGCAGGCTGTGACACGTAGGGTGATGGGCCCTCTAAAGAGGACTCATACGTCGAGTCAGTACCGTGTTCGAGACTGTTATCTGGTGACATTTGGGTTGTTTTTAGGTTTTATTGTAGTTTTGGGTATATTTAGCCGTAATTCTATTGTATAACTCCTGTGGATAAGGGGTCAAGCAAACTGAACACATTATTGATACATACTTGAGATTTTCTACCCCTGTTAAGAAAGCCCGCGTTATAGCCCACAGAGGTCGACCACAGCTACTTTTCCACAGCCTGGGCGTATTAGCGCAGTAGAAGGAAAACTGTCAGGCTGGCAATCAGCGCCGTAACGGCCGCCATTCCCAGTACGGTAGTCATGGTGCGAAAAATGCTGTACTTGGCCAAGGGGTTGCGCCCAATCGAGACGATTCCCCCGTAGATCGAGGAATAGATCAACACGCTTAATGATAAAATCGCCACCAGGGTAACTACCACGCTAATAACCACTCTGGCAGTGGAAACCACGTGGCCGGTCAGCGATTTAGCTAAGCGCTGTAAGCTGTTGAGTGAAGTGCCGCTACCACTGTTATTGGTGCCAATATCGATCGCTAGCCTAACGTAGCCCAGCCAGACCTGGTGGCTCTTACCGCTTTTGTCGGTAACCTGGCGGGCTACGCCGCCACCGCTGGTGGCCGAGAAACTGGTTTGGGCCAGGCCGATATAGCGCGAACCGGGCAAGGCCTTCATGCCTATACCGTTAAACGGCGAGGCGGCCACTTGGTCGCCCACCGCCAGATCGCCATTAAGGGTACTGACCAGCACGCTAACAGTACCGGTGGTAGCCACCTGGGTAGTGCCACTGCCGGCATCAACCGCCAACAGGGAATCGTCGCTGGCCACCGCCACCCCTAATAAACGGCTTTCATTATCACCGTTAGACGGCACCACGTAATCGGTTTTCTGGGGGTCGAGGCTAACAATACTGCCATCTGGAATTGAGCTAGTGGTGTGGTAGGCGTGAGAGATGTTGGCCGAAGAGGCGCCAACCGGGCCCAAACCAAAGATGAATAGGAAGCACAAGGCCCCCACGAAAAATAGCCTCACCCCGGAAAGTTTTGGCATGGTGCTTAAGATTATATACTCTCGGGCTAATAGGCCAAAACTTTAAACCTTATCTAAGCTATCTCTCATGCTGTTATCAGACGTTTACGATTTATTATCAGACAT
This sequence comes from Saccharimonadales bacterium (SeqCode), assembly GCA_036276195.1. Taxonomy (GTDB): domain Bacteria; phylum Patescibacteriota; class Saccharimonadia; order Saccharimonadales; family UBA4665; genus DATBED01. The sequence continues at coordinate 22,412 of DATBED010000078.1, forward strand.
TTACAATTAAAATATTTATTCAACTCGCATCTATAAACCGGCCAACTTCGTTGTAGGTTTAACTATAGTTTTGCAGTTTTGCGCAATATTTGCGCAATATTTTTGTCTCGCTTTTTTAAGTTTTGAGTTTTTAACGAAATTTCGTGAAACTGTTTATTTTTAAGGTGTACAATAGTGAGGATTAACAAAAATCCGTGAAAAACTTTAAAGTAGCAAATACCTTAAGGGAAAAGGGGTGTTGTTTAAATGTCAGATTATTCCATTATGCGGCAGCTCGGCCTTAGTAAAATCGCTGTTACCTGCTACCAAGACCTATTTGAAAGTGGTGGTTCTGATGCGGCCAGCATGGCCGAACGCATTGGTCACTCGCGTACCGGTCTTTACAGATATCTCACGGATTTAGAAGCGAAGGGTTTTGTGAAGAGCGTTAAAACCGAGCCATACGTAACTTATTACTATGCTGAACTCCTAAATAAAGCCTTGGTAAACTACGCTAAATACCAGCGTCTCTTGGTTAGACAACTTCTTGAGGAACAAGAGGCGGAGATGGCTAGAAGGTCGGGCAAATCTGGAGTTGCCTCCT
>DATBED010000079.1:0-4551 GCA_036276195.1 Saccharimonadales bacterium (SeqCode)
CGACGGCCCGATCACTATGCGCGTGCCGCCCGGTACCCAATCTGGCTCCGACTTCAAGTTAAGCGACCACGGCGTGCCGCACCTAAAGGGCTCCAGCCGCGGCGCCCACATCGTGACCATAACTGTCGACACTCCCACCAAGCTGACTAAGGATCAACAAGAGCTGCTCCAAGCTTTTCAGTCTGATGGTGGCAAAAAACACTCTCTGTGGAACTAGCGGCATGTGAGTTTGCACAAGATCAGTAGTTATTATATAGTACTATTATGATTGAAGCGGCTTTTCGTCAGAGTGTCTTGGAACGCCAAGAGAACTTTAGTACCTATAAATTACCTAAGCTTGACGATTTAGAGCTTGATGAGGTTTTTGAGCGCATTCGAACAGCGGAGCGGATTGTTTGCCCAGATGAAACGCGCGAAGCCTATCAAGTGGGTGGTGCCACCGAAAACAATGAATTATTAGTCATCCAAGGCATTAACCCGGTATTGTTAACAGCCGAGCACGCGACTAGCCGTATTCGCTACTTCCGTGACGAAAGGCCAAGTCGGCAAGATCCGGCGGATCAAGGCACCTTCGGCCTTAGTTGGGTGACGCGCCAGGACACAGACAGCTCCATAGTGGCTGCGCTCGGACGACAAACCGGAGACGCTAATTATGATATTGATCACCCGCTTAAAGAGGCGATGCGTCCTATTATCTGTTCCCCCGAGGTAATGGCTCATCTGTCTGTACATAGAATGTTTCGAGGACGGGTTGCTACGCCATGTGACGAACAAGCTTTTAATATTATTTTTGGGATTGGTGACCGGCCCAGTGAAGCTACGAAAGATTTTATAGATAAGGCCAAGGAAGTTGCCAAAAAATATGATCTGCGGTCAGGCGTCAACCAATCAGTAATTCAGTTCGGAGGAGATACGACGCCAAAGCGTAACGAGGACGGCAGCTTCAAAACTATTATCCTCGCCGCTAAAGGGCCTGGTACGACCCGGACTTTCTCCCAGGCAGCTGGCGAATCTATTAATCGCCCTTTTATCGCTGCGCAACTAGAACTGGCCTCAAGCATATTGCTCCAACCGTCGGAGCACGGTACACGTCGTAATTTCGAGCGGCAGCGAGCAGGTGTTTATCTGGGCTATTTATTCTTGCGCGAATGTGTCTCGATTGCTGCAACCAAAATTTGATAGAATAAGCAATATGCGGCGAACGCCTCTCAATCAATCCGGCTTTATACCTATGCTCATTGCCATCTTACTCATTGTGGTAGCGGTGGTTTACGTAGCTTACACCCGCGTTGCCCAGATCAAACACTAAAATTTACAAGAATTACATAATCTGATATAATAAGTCCCTTATTAGCCAGGTTAGCCAGCTAATAGATCGGTATATCTTATGAAACAAGCACCAATCCCTACTACGCCCAGAGTATTAATACTTTCCTCTGCTGAAATGGACGAAAACGTTGCTACTAATGATGCTTTTGTAGCAAACTTAAACGGGCGCTTAAAAGAAGACTGCCAAGTCGAGTGGTGCAACTATCATGACATTGGCTTAGAGATTGCGCCGGGGATGCTCAAAGCTTTCATAGTATCAGATGACCGCTCACTAAATAGCTTTGAGGCTGTGTATTTTAAATCTTACTTCCGTTACCACGAGCAGGCCGAATCAATAGCCGAGAGCTTAAGGTTTAATAATGTTACCTATATAGGCAGTGAGCTCCAGCATTATGTTCCGGCCTATAAGCTAACGCAGTTGGCTAGGTTATCTAGGGGCAAAGTACGAATACCCTTCACAATATATCTACCAATTGAGCATTACGTAGAGAAGTACGAATACCTACGCTCAAAATTGGGGGATAATTTTGTCTTTAAAGCGATTGATGGAAGCACAGGCGACGACAACTACTTTGTGAAGAACAAGGATGAGTTGGCAAAGATAGTGTCAGAGAATCAAAATAAGCACTTCATTGCTCAGGCCTTCATACCCAATAAGAGCGATCTGCGCATATTGATAGTCGGAAGTAGGGTAAGGTTGGTAATCGAGCGTTCCCGCAAAGACAACTCCACTCACCTGAATAATACCTCCCAGGGCGCCTCTGCTACCCTGATAGCCTTGCCAAAGTTAGACAGGGAATTAAAAGAGTTGGCTTTGGAAGCGGCTCAGCTAATGGAAAGAGACGTAGCGGGTGTAGACATCATGTTGGAGGAAGGTACAGGAGTGCCCTTTCTGCTTGAAGTTAACGCCAGCCCCCAGATTGCCAGCGGTGCCTTCGAGGAAGAAAAGCTTCAGCTATACACGGATTTCTTCAAGGAAATTACACATAAAGCTCCAAATCTGACTGTTCTTGGCGGTACGGAATTTATAGATTTACCCGAACTCGGCATGGAGTCTATTCCTGCGCGGGTTGATACCGGCGCCAGAACCTCTGCCATCTGGGCTAGCGGTGTAGTCGAAAAAAACGGCGTGCTCGAGTACGTATTGTTTGATAAAGAAAGCCGGCTTTACACCGGCGAAGTTGTTAGAGCACGGAATTATGGGCGACGCATAGTCACGAACTCAACTGGTAATATGGAAGACCGCTATACGGTTAAAATGTCCGTTTTGCTAAAAGGAAGAAAGATCAACACTACCTTTACCCTGGCTGATCGCTCGTTGCAAGCATATCCCATACTACTAGGCCGGAATGTTTTACGAGGGAAGTTCGTGGTTGATGTTAAACTGGTCAAACCGCCTATGAAAGTCTATGATCAAAATCGACCAAACGAATTGGGGTTAACCCCTAAGGACTTGGCATGAATGTAGTCATTTTGTCGAAAGGCGCCGCTAATTATTCGACAAAGCGTCTTAAAGAAGAAGCCGAGGCGCGCGGCCACAAGGTGCGAATTCTTAACTATGCCAAGTGTTATATCACGGCCGAACGCGGCAATCCGGTTGTTCGCTACAAGGGTAAAGAGATAAGAGATGTTGATGTCATTATTCCGCGAATTGCCTCCAGCCTAACTAAGTATGGCAGCTCGATTGTGCGCCAGTTCGAGATGCAGAATGTGCCAACCGTGACAACCTCGATTGCCATTTCGCGCACCCGAGACAAGCTGCGCAGCATGCAGCTATTGGCTAAAGCCGGTGTGGGTATTCCTAAAACTGTGGTGGCCCGCGAGGTTGTCGACATTGACGACGTGTTAGAGCAGGTAGGCGGTGCGCCAGTCATCATTAAGGTTGCCCGCGGTACCCACGGTAACGGAGTGGTATTGGCCGAAACCCGCAAAGCGGCCCGGGCTGTGATGCAAGCTTTTTACGTAGAGGGCGTGAGCTTCATCGTGCAAGAGTTCGTGGCCGAAAGCGCCGGTGTCGACATAAGGGCCTTCGTGGTTAACGGTAAAGTAGTCGCCAGTATGGTGCGACAAAGTCTAGATGACGACTTTCGTTCTAATCTACACCAAGGCGGGGAAGGACTGTCGGTTAAACTAACCATTGAAGAGCGTAAAACAGCCCAAAAAGCCGCTAAGGCCATGGGTTTGGCAGTTTGCGGAGTCGATATGATGCGCAGCGAGCGTGGGCCGCTGGTGCTGGAGGTTAACGCCAGCCCCGGTTTTCAGATTGAGAAAATTACCAATCACAATGTGGCGGGTCCGGTTATTGATTACGCTGAACTAGTTGCCAAAGCTGGCCGCCGCAAAGACAAAGTCGGCGCCTAACCCCTAATTCTGCTTACGCTTGGCGTGATATGATTGAGCTATGGATGCGCCATCTATTACGCTTGCCGGCATCATGCTGGTGCCGCTGATTTTGCTGATGGTGCTACGCGTCAATGCTGCCCTGGTATTCTTGAGTCTCTGCTTGGGCAATGTGCTGGTGCAGTTTGTGGCCAAAGACACAAGCGATTTCTTAACTCTGCATGCCGACCAAGTCACTCAAAAAGTCTCGAGTGCCGGCAGTAATGGCATTAAGTTAGGGCTACTACTTCTGCCCGTAGTATTGACAGCCATTTTCATGATACGCACCGTAAAAGGCCATGGCAGATTAGCCCTCAATCTCTTACCGGCTGCCGGCGTCGGCCTGCTTGGCGGCTTGCTGGTAGTTCCCTTGTTACCATCCGGTTTGAGCCATAATGTTATTAATTCGTCTCTTTGGACCCAGGTTACGCGCGCTCAAGACTTAATCGTCGGCGCTAGCGCCCTTGTCTGTCTGCTGGTATTATGGTTACAGCGGCCTAAAACTGGCGGCAAACATGAGAAACACAAACGCTAGACAAATACAGATAAGGTATAATAGTAAGACATGAAAAAGCAGTTGCTCGGCCTGATCGTTCCCGTACTGGCACTTTTTATGACCACAGGCGTAGTCGCTGCTCAAGGGCAGTACCCGAGCGGCAGCACCGGAGTTGATGTTAGCTGGCCAAACTGCTCGTCGAGCATTCCTAAACTGACGGCTTTCGGCATAGTTGGCGTTAACAATGGCAAGGGCTTCTCCCAGAACTCCTGCCTTAAAGCCGAAGCTTCCCATTTTTTGAACCTTAGCCTGTACGCTAATACCGGTTACCCGGGCCAAAGCTATGG
>DATBED010000080.1:0-1931 GCA_036276195.1 Saccharimonadales bacterium (SeqCode)
CTCTGGCACAGTAGCGGGGTGTGTCAGTCGATCTGTTATATGATTGAATTACTAGGCAGATAGCAGACAACAACAAACTTAGTTTTTTCGCGATCAATATAGCACAATGGGCGACCTTGAGGAGCTTTTTAATGACGTCCATTCGGCGGGCGTCGAGGAGGACACCCAAAAGGCCAAAGCCGAGTCGAGACTGAAAGGCGAGGCCGAAACTGCGGATAAGCCCATGAAGCCGGGGGAGGCAAAGCTAACGAAACCACCCCCTGAAGGAGATAAGCCACCAAAGCCAAAAAGGGTAGAAAAGCCGGGTCCGAACGTACAATTGCTCAAGTCCAAAATCAAGTCTTACCAAGAAAACAAACGATTCGGCAAGTACTTGCAAGACTCTGGGTACGACTTTAAAAAAGCTCTTAAAATGAAGACCGAAGATGAACTCAAGGAGGAGCTAGTGAATATTGGCCAGCTGCTCGCTCGCAAAGGCAACAATGATTTGTTCGACATGATGGCGAGAGGAGGCCTTCTAGGCATAGAGACTGCGGCAGAAAAAACTAGGCTTAAACTGCATGGCCTAACAGATAAATGTTTCGGCGATGAATACTGGGCCGACTGCCTCGAAGAAGTAAAACTCGAATATGGCTTGGGCTCGTTAATCCCCCAGGTTAGTCCATTGCTCAAGCTAACCCTACTGACATACCTCGCTTGTATTGAAGTCCATAAAGCCAACACCGTGAAGGCTCTAAGCGCGCCTGTTAGTGATAAATTAATTAACGAAGTACTGGGGGTCTCCAAAACCGAAGTTCAGCCGCAGCCCGAGGCTCCAAGACCATCTAATGTAGGCTCGAGCCCTGCCGCAGGGGAACGCATTGTGCTCGACGCACCGTCAGCATAAGACAATTCTCAGGCTTTTTCACCGCCTATCATACCGCATCTCCATGTTATCGACGACCGACAAAGTTAAATCGACGTTACTGAAGCCGCTCATCAAGGCTGGCGTATCAGGCATAGCGACACGAATGATCTATGGAGACAAGCAAGTAGTTGTGTTCGGGACCCCATATTCGACACTGACCTTTGGTGCCGTGCTCGGGTTGGCCTCGGAGGGTGTCGCCCAGGTAATCAACATGTGTTACCGAGGCTCGAATCGAACAATCAGGCCCGCCACTATGAGTCGCTGGTGATTAGCTTGGGCATTAGCGCAGGGTCGTTTGCGGTGATACCAATGCTCATCAGCTCAGAAAAGCCAACTAGCAGCGAGATGGCAACCATGGCGGGCGTTGGGGCGCTTTCCGAGATGGTAGGCACGTACATCTACGATAACGCATTCGGGAATTCAGAGGGGCAAGGCCCATTAATTAGCGTATTCTAAACGAGGGGGTCTACCACCAAGGTCCCTGAAAGCCGAAAGTTTCGGCCCCTAGTATAGCATGGAGTTCAATACCACAATTGCATTTTTTGTAACCGTAGGGCTTACCGCAATGGCGATGTTATTCGGAAGACGGGTGTACCATTTAGCTCGCATGCGGAAGAAATTGAGCGCTAGAATAGACGAGAGCACCTTGCGGCAACTCGGAATCGAATGACGACCAAGCTCGCTGTGATCGAAAAGCTCTTAGACAGGGCCATTTGCTACGCCACGGAGAACAAATGGCCCGACTACGCCCAAATACCCGAATTTCGAAAGAAAATACAAACCCCTCTATTGGCCGCTGAGGTTGAAGCTAGATGCGGGCCCGCGTACGATAATGGCCACCTGGCAGACTACGTGGATATCGAGTTTCAGAGGGTCAAGGCCGGAGCCGTATTGAACGGCAGCGCCAAGCCTGGCAGCGCTATAGCCACCTGGAACCCTACGCCTGCCGACAAAGCATTCGCGGTCGACATACTTACCAAAATCATTAAGGTGCTTCGTGCGTAATTTTGAATCGCCTTAATAC
>DATBED010000081.1:0-4758 GCA_036276195.1 Saccharimonadales bacterium (SeqCode)
CTCCGAGTACGCCTGCAGCAGCTCCTACGCCGACTGCCCCGGCTGCTCCTACACCTGCTCCTACAACTACTACTGTCAGCGTTTGTAGCGGCGATACGGTGAACGCCGGTATTGGTTCGCAGGGTGGAAACTGTAGCACTAATACGACTACAGTTCAGACTCCTCCGACCACTCCTACTAGCCCTACGCCTACCCCGTCAGCCCCTGTAGCTACTCCGGCAGCCGCTGTCGTGGCTCAGCCAGCTGCCTTGGTCTACACCGGCCCTGGCAACATTGTGGCCCTGTTCGGCATCGCTACGGTTGGTGGTTACTTCATCCACCGCAAGCTGATGCAACGAGCCTTCTAGGCTACTGACTGGCCGCTAGGCAAGCAGAACCCCGCTTTAATCGGCGGGGTTTTTGCTATAGTAGCGGCTTAGCCAGGTCTGTTTCAGATCAAAAAAGGAGCCGTTATCAATGCTAGCCCGGATGTCGTCGACCAGCTTAATGATGAAGTGCAGATTATGAATAGACATTAGGGTGGAGGCCAGCAACTCCTTGGCGTGTAACAGATGATGCAGATAGGCCCGGCTATAGTTTTGGCAGGTGTAGCAGGCGCAGTCTTCGATAATAGGGTTGAAGTCGCGGCGGTAGCGGCTGGCGACGATGTTGGTACGGCCTTCGTAGGTGTAGGCGGCGCCGTTTCTAGCGACTCTGGTCGGCGAGACGCAGTCGAAGGTATCGATGCCCTGCTCGATGGCGGCGAAAATGTCATTGGGCTCGCTGATGCCCAGCATGTGCTTGGGCTTATTTTCGGGCAACTCTTCATTTACCCAACGGATGATATCGCCGATTTTGTCTTTTTGGATGGCGCCGCCGATGCCGTAACCATCGAACGGCAGCTGGCCCATCAGTCGGCCGGCCTGCCGCCGTAAATCTTCATATTGAGCACCCTGAATAACACCGAACAGGGCTTGGTAAGGCTTTTTAGGCTGGGTTTGTCTTAGCTTTCCCAGCTCGGCCAGGCATCTTTCGGCCCATTTGTGAGTACGGGCCAGCGACTCCACCTGGTAATCGTAAGAATCGTGCAGGCTGGTCAGCTCGTCAAAGGCGAACATAATGTCGGCGCCCAGAACGTGCTGGATCTGCATGCTCAACTCCGGCGTAAAGCGGTGGCGGCTACCGTCGAGATGCGAGAAAAAGGTGACGCCATCGTCATCTACGAAGGCCTTGCGCCCGCCCTTGCCGGCCACACCAACCGCTTCGGCCTCGCCGCCCACCATGTCGATGACCTTTTTGTAGCCGCTGCCTAAACTAAGCACCTGGAAGCCACCGGAGTCGGTAAAGGTCGGGCCCGGCCAATTCATGAATTTGCCTAGGCCGCCGGCCTGCTCGACCAGCTGATGACCCGGCTGCAAGTACAGATGATAAGCATTGGCCAGCACGGCCTGGGCGTTGGCTGCTTTCACCTGCTCGGGTGTCAGAGCCTTGGCTGTCGCCTTGGTGCCAACCACCACGAAGGCCGGCGTCTTGATCTGGCCATGCGGCGTACTAATCACGCCCGTGCGCGCCAAGGTGCCCCTCCCCAACTTCTTAGAAACCTCAAAGCCGAAGTCGCTCATGTTTTAGGGCCATACAAGAGGTCGCCGGCATCTCCCAGGCCGGGCACAATGAAGAACTTGTCATTTAATTCGGGATCGACCGCCGCGGTGATTATTTCTACTTTTGGAATATGCTTCTCCACGTAATCAACACCGGGCTGCGAGGCAATTACACTAATAATAATTACGCGGCTTGGTTTGCCGTGCGCAAGTAGAGCTTGATAGGCATCAATAATAGAGTGGCCTGTGGCCAGCATAGTATCGGCAATCACCAAAACCTTATTCGTGAGGTCGGGCGTAGCAACATACGACAAGTCAATTTCGACGCCGTGCTCGGTTTCTGGCTTTCTGCCGGCCGCCATAAACGCCAATTCGGCATCATTAAAGACACTGGCAATACCTCTTTGTAAAGGCAGCCCAGCACGTAAAATTGTACTTATAACGAGCCTATCTTTTAAGATCTGGGTTTCAGCCGCAGCCAGCGGTGTTTGGGTAACCTGTTTCTGATAGGTCAATTGCTTGCTCAGTTCATAGCCCGCAACCATGCCAATACGCTCAATATTGCTCTCGAAGCGCTTCCGGTCTTTTTGAACGTTTATGTCACGCAGCTCGGCCAAATATTGGTCGACGATTGATATGTGCTTATTTAAAATTAACATCGTAGTTAATTATAGGGCGGCAAGTATTGAAAGTCATTTATCCCGTATATTCTTTAACTGCACGACTAATATTATCTGCCAACTTCATGCCCATTCTAGCCCTTTCCCGGCCGTGAGCTATATAAGCCTTCTTAACTTCCCTCGCTGGTATTTGTGCTCTATCCCAATATGCAGCAGGGTCTTCCCAAAAAGCCTTTAATATAGAGAAGGCTCCATTATCACTATCGTAATCTCGCACGTGATGAACGGTATTTACAACCCAAGGTTGTGTCATAGGAGAGTCACTTATATCAATTTCTTTGCCAAATAAGTGTAATTTTTTAGTCAAGGAAGCTTTCCTGAATTGCTCAACAATTGGCGCATAATAATCTCCATCTGGGTCCACCAGAATAGTGGGAGCCGGTAGAGTGGAGTGTAGTTTAGTGGTACAGACATTGATTTCAGTTTCTTCAAGTGATCCAATGCCGCCCTGGTTAATAACAGCTGCAATACGAGTTCTATCTATAATTTGCTGGCGATATAAACGTTCACCGGGCTTAAAGTGAGCTGTGGCATTAGGTAAATGAATCCTATCTCCTTCTTCTTGGCCTTCTACTTCAATGGTTACACCTAAACTTTTAACACCTACTTCTCTGGCCGTCACATCAGACATACGCATAGCCCCTGGTCCATTGCCATGAGTTACACCAAGTCTTGCCGGATTCATAAGTGTGGAGTATAGCCGCATGAACTCTTGGTATTTGGGCATCATTACTCTGTCTATTGCCGCTCTATGTGTTCCATACATAGCTATAATAAAATCAATATTTTCAAAAGCGCTTATTTCCTCTGGCTTAATCCAGTAGCCGCTGCGATGAAAATGCCTGACGTCCCCTTGGTTATCCCAACCTATAGCAACACCAGCACGGACTAAGTCCAGCATAGCACTGTGAAGCTGTTGGCTCATATATATATCGCCAAAATCTTCAACTAAAAATGAGCGAATGTCAGCCCGGGCCACATTCGTACTCATATAATCGGCTAGCAATCTTTCGCCTACAAACACACGAGACCGATCTCCGGCAGGGGCCAATGCTTTTATGGTAGGCCCGAGGTTTTTGTCTAGTCTTTTGGGTAATTCACGGTTTCGTCCATAACTTTTTGCCGCTTTTTCAACATTTTCGGCTGTAAATTTGTCTGTTTCACCTATAGGCACTTCGCTAGCGCCGTGAGCAGACATCACTACGCCGGCTACGCCTTTTCTTTTATAGACATGGGCTAGACGCATCCGAGTAACAGGGTCGGAAGCATGAATGACATCTAGTGGATTTATGCCATCTCTGTGAATTTTTGCCCGTTGGCTTAAGTCCATATTCCACCAGTCAATGGCTGGATGTATGTCCTCGGAATCACTTAAATTGCGATAAACATCAAAAGTGACATAAGTGTTGCCAATTGTCTGGCCTTTGACGGTATTAACAATTTCCACTTGGCGATGACGGGTATATAGATCCAGATTGGGTCCTATACCTTCCAAACGGTTTCCGTCTATAAATGTTGCTCCTGGTAAATGAAGAATATTGCCATCTGAGTCAAGTTTTTCGCGTATTACACATACGAAAGGACCAGGAGATAAGCCAATACCTCCTATAAAGAAGGGTGAAAGCTTATCTGTAGCCGACCGCTCAACCGTATCAAGATGGGGCTTCAAGCCTGCTCGACCATGTTTTGCCGCGTTACGACGTTGTTCATGACTATCTAAAGTATTATTATTTACTAGTGTTTGTACTAAGCCAATCGGCATCGTTATGGAGCCGTCTTGGTTGATTACAGGACGCCTTTTACTTTCATCGCCACTTACTCTAAGGGCCAGTAGGTTCTGGGCAATAGCTTGCTCTGTTTCATTTCTAGTGGAAAGTCTTTGTAGAAAATCAAAATTTACGTAGCGGCCGCCTTCTATTGTCTTAGATCTAGTGCGACTATTAACACCTAGAATCTCGCTAGGTGCTTTGTCGCATGCCAATTGATATAAATCGCCAACAAAATTTTCGCCACTTTTAGTAAACCCCTCAACCGCAACTGGACTGTACGTTCTTACATTGCTTCCTCTACCTGTAAAGATAGGCTCGCCTATAGGTACAACGTTCACAGCCATTTGGCCTAGTACGCTTCGGCTATATAATCTGGTTATTGTGGGGTCATATCCACTGCGTAATCTGTCTAAAAGAGAGGGCGGCATCATACCTGGTAGATGCAGTAAAGATAAACCGGTTCTGTCTTCTGGGTTAACAGCAAAAACAGCGTCTTGATGACTGGCAAACTCACTCATTAAAGTATTTATAACAATTATTAGCTCTAAAGTAAAGCCACACTTGGGTTAAAGGGTTTATAATACTGCTATGGATACGAGGCCTTGGGCGGAGCGGTTGCGGCCGGAGAGCCTGCGCGACATTGTCGGGCAGGAGCACTTGGTGGGCGCTGGCAAGATTATTAGCGAGATTATTGAGCGCAAACAGCCGACCAGCTTGATTTTATGGGGT
>DATBED010000082.1:0-9898 GCA_036276195.1 Saccharimonadales bacterium (SeqCode)
TTTGAATATGTTTATCTAAGTAGGGCCTTATAAATCCTATTAAACTTGCTTCTGCTGCTTCAGCATCGTATTTTTCACGGGCGGCTTTAACTAAATTATAGTTACCGCTTTGAACTCGATCCATTAGTTGTAGGCGATGCGTTGGTCTTGCATGATGGTCCCTTACAGTGTAATTAATATATGCTGCAGCACCTAGTATCAGCCTATCTTCATCACTCATATTCTCAAACTCACGAGAATGCGTTAGTTTGTCTAATCGTTTACAGTAGTCAATGAAACCGTCAAAAAAGTCTGCCATCTCTTCACGATAGCCCTCGCTAAACAAGAATCTCGTCCCCGGTTTCTGGGCATCAACAGGTATGCCTAAATTTGCTAAGGCATTTTGTTCGTCGGCTAGTGTTAGCTCACGATCTATACGAGAAATAACTCGGTCAAATCGAGGCTCTAACTGCTCCGCCATAATCTTATATTATAGCATATATTTTATTACCACACAATACAGCTCTTAGTGATCTCTGGGCCGCGACCCCCGAATGCGGAAATGAAGCGGGACACCAGGAAATTTAAAAAGAGTTATATAATATAAATAATGAGCGACGCAGGAGAACAAGACCATAACCGTATCAGCTTTGTCTATCCTGAGGGTTTATCTGACAAAGAAAAGTACGAAGCTTCCAAACGGCTGGCTAACTATGCTATTAAACATGGCTTCAAACTAGAAGGCAGGTTGCCAATATTCGGCCCCGACATAGAACTGGAAAACCACTATCAGGAAACATATCCGCCAAGAGCTAGAGCAGATTTTATGGCTAAAGAACATTTTTGGAGAGCTGGTGAAGAGGTGGGACTGGATCGTCGTACAACTGGTGCCCTTTTTGGACTTCTAGCCTATCCTTTAAAAGCTAAGACGCAATCATGGCAAGCGGATGAAGTAGTAGAGCCTAGGGAATTAGGTTTAGAGATTCGTCACCGGGATGATGCCAGAATACCACATCCTCCCAAATGGGTTAATTTAAGGGCGGGAGGTCTTACTAAGAGTCAACTTTTGCATATAAAGAAAGGTGGTCTGGCTTTGCCCCCAGAATCTGTAGTTATACAAGTTGGAGGAGTGATTGATCTAGGTTTAGAATCTGAGAAACTTAGTAAAGCAATTGAAGGTTTTAACGGCTCAATGCAGACACACCTTGTGACTTTTACGTCTCGACTTCTTGAGCTTGTAGAAGATCAGTAGAGCTCTGTTAATAATTAAGGTATGTAGTACCTAACCTAGGCTCAATGTCTACTATGCATGAAGATACTGGCGCAGGCGGCGTTACGGGGGATTCCGTATACATGCCAGTTACCATTTGCCCCGGCCGTCTCATATCATATAACTGGAACTCCCCTTCTTTGTAATACTTACTTAGGCCACCTTGCTTTTGATCATAGGCCGTAGAGTCGTGGTGAGCATCAATCCAGACGGCCTCCAACACGAGATTAACTTCGGCAGCTAAAATGTAGCCTTTCGGCAATATAAGATCAGCGCCTGTTCTTAGATTTGGCGTACGATAATAACGATATCTATCAAACGGAAATTCATTTACAGGGTAAAGCCCCCATTGATGGTTTACCACTATAGCCTGGCACAGCTCAGCTACGAGATTAAGCTCCTTGTCAGTCTTTTTAAGTAAGTCCATCAAATTGTAAATAGAGGTATGCCTGCTTATGGCGGTTATACCTATGCCTCTAACAAAAGTAGAACCATTAGTTTGTGCTATAAATTCATCGAAAGCCGCAATGTGTAGATCATCTTTGTTGGCAACTCTAGTTTCCGCCGGAAAAATTGGAAGGTCCAACCCCATAAATTTCGGCGATACAAGCATAAGACTTTATTCGCTGAGTGCGTAGGTGGCTTTGGCGACGCGTTTGAATTGCGGCTTGCCTTGCAGGTTCAGCAGAATGGTTGTTTCTTTAACAAAGCGGCTCTTGAGCACACGTTTGACGATTTCGTCGCGGTGGAGCGGCTGGCCGGCCTCGCGCAGTACTTCGGTGATAATGTCGGCCACAGTGCCCTTCTCGTAACCCCACTCCTTCAAAGCGTAAATGCCCCGCCCTACCAGCACGAAGCGCTTGTCTTTAATAAGTTCGTTGTGGATGGCTTGGGTGGTGACGTCTTTGCGCTTGAAGCTGCTATCTTTGATGGCGCCGGCAATCTCATTAAAGTGCATGTGCTTGCCGTTTTCTTTAAGTATAACGTAGATTTTGTCGCGGATATTCTTGGGGTTGACCATTGGCCACTTAACCAAGCCCCAGCGGCCGTTAAGAGTGGCCAGTTGTTTGGAAGTGCTGGCCAGAGCGGCAACTTCTTTGGCTGGCCCATTACCGGCGGCTTTAGCGATGTCTTCGATAGATTTAGGTTCGCCCAATTTCTTGATGGCCTCAATTAGCTTGGCGACTCGGGTCTTAAGCGCCTTTTCGTCGCCTAAATCTTTGAGACTGACGCTGGCGTAAAAGTTATCGTCTTCTGGGATAAGTGTCAGGTTAGGCGCAAGTTGGCTTAAGAAGGCTACGCGGGCATATTCTTCGCGGCTGGGGTTCTCGGTAAGTTCATTGGTTAGCTGGGTGACGCGGGCGATCTTGCCCTCTTTTTGTAGTAGTTCCACAGCCTGGGCTTCGAAATCGGTCAGATGAGGCAATTTGCCCTGTTCGCCAGCACCCATCAGCCGAGTGACCACTGACTTTTCTAGCTGACGGACGCGCTCGCGAGTGATGCCGAGCATCTCGCCAATCTGTTCCAGAGTCTCTTTACGATCGAACAAGCCGAAGCGGCGGCCGACTATTTCTCTTTCGCGCTCTCGGTCAATCGTCGCCAGAATATCTGTCACTATCTGTTCGGTCGTGAGGTCGGTCTGGGGGGCGGTTTGGGCCATACTACTCTTCCCTATTATCTACTTATACTATTTATAATACTATAATTCTTTTAAAAGTCAACACACTTTTGTCTATAAGTTATTGTAGCACAAAGCTGACAATACTACGCAGTCGATGTTGTAAAATACTACTAAACCACCTCTTAAGATAGGAGGCAAACCTTAAGCGGTTTTTTTACGACGGCGGGAACCGCGCTTTTTGGCAGGGGCGGCATCGAGCAGGGCTTTGGCATCGGCCTCTGTTAATTTAGTCGGATCTTGGTCTTTAGCGATGCGGGCATTCTTTTTGCCATCGGTCACGTACGGGCCGTAGGGGCCATTCAGGATTTTAATGCCGCTGGCGAACTCTTTGATGTTTTTGGCAGCATCTTTGACCAGTTTTGTTTCATAAAGTTGAAGGGCTTCGGCCTCTGTTATGCTCTGTGGGTCGAGCGGCTTAATCGATACGAAAGTCTTATCAACCTGGATGTAAGGCCCAAACCGGCCGATGTTGGCCTTGATTTCTTGACCATCAGCCGTTTTGCCGACAGTGCGGGGTAGCTTGAACATTTCTAGCGCCTGCTCTAGAGTGACGGTGTCGATGGTGGTACCAGTTGGTAGCGGCGCGAACTGTGGCTTTTTGCTTTCATCTTCGGTGTGACCCTTGAGCAACATTGGGCCGTAGCGGCCGTAACGAGAGTAAATCGGCTCTCCGCTCTTGGGGTCGGTACCCAGTTCCCTGGCCTGCGACACCTCGTTTCGGGGCACATCCTCAGACTTCTCGACCAAGGGGTGAAAATCCTGGTAAAAATCGGCAATCATCTTACGCCAGGGCTGCTTACCTTGAGCGATTTCATCGAAATCCCCCTCTACCCTGGCAGTAAAATCGTAATCGGTCACGCTGGGGAAATACTTGACCAGAAAATCGGTAGTCACTTCGGCAATAGCGGTCGGCACCAGTTTAGCCCTGTCGGCACCGGTTATGACCTTAGTTTTGTGGCTGGTAACGATGGAATTTTCGGCTTTTAGCTCTATAATTTCTCGTTCGGTGCCCTCTAGGTCGGTTTTCTCGACATAGCCACGGGTTTGGATGGTGGAAATGGTCGGTGCGTAAGTGCTGGGCCGGCCAATGCCAAGTTCCTCGAGCTGGCGCACCAGAGTGGCTTCAGAGTAGCGGGCTGGCGGTCGGCTGAAGGTTTCGAGGGCACTCATTTCAGATAAAGTTAGCGCCTGGTCTTGTTTGAGCGGCGGCAAAAGCGTGTCGTCTTTGGTGCCGCCGTAAACCTTCATAAAGCCGTCAAAGCGCAGTATTTCGCCCTTGGCTACAAACAGTTGTGGCTGCGTGCTAACACTGATACTGACTTCGGTGCGTTCCATTTGAGCCTGGCTCATTTGCGAGGCCAGTGCCCGTTGCCAAATTAACTGGTAAAGCTTGCGCTGCGACTCGTCGTCTCCACCGTCGGTTTGGCTAAAACTGGTCGGCCGGATGGCTTCGTGGGCTTCTTGGGCATTGGCGTTCTTGGTCTTGAATTGCCGGACTTGATGATACTTGTCGCCGTACTTGTCTTTTATATAAGACTCGGCTGCTTTAATTGCTTGGCCAGATAAAACAGTGCTGTCGGTGCGCATGTAAGTGATGTGGCCGGCCTCGTATAGGCGCTGGGCCAGCGTCATGGTTTGGCGAACGCTAAAACCTAGGCGGCGGCTGGCCTCTTGCTGTAAGGTGCTGGTAGTGAACGGTGCGGCCGGGTTGCGGCTGCCAGGCTTTTGCTCAATGTCTTTTACCTTGAAGTCAGCACCTAAGGCCTTCTCTAGCCACGCCCCAGCAGTAGACTCATCGGCCAGCTTATCTTTTAGCTCTGCCTCGAATTGCTGCCCATCAGCCTCAAAAACGGCCTTAACTTTAAAGGAACTTTCGGGGGTAAAATCACGAATAGCGCGCTCGCGCTCCACAATTAAACGTACGGCTACGGATTGAACTCTACCGGCACTCAGACCGGTGCGCACTTTCTTCCATAACACCGGTGATAACTCGTAACCAACCAGCCGATCGAGCACCCGCCGTGCCTGTTGAGCATCAACCAGCTTTATATCAACAGTGCGCGGATTTTTAATCGCTGCCTCGATAGCCGACTGGGTAATTTCGTGAAAAACAATCCGCTTGGTCTTAGCTGGATCAAGTTTTAGGGCTTGTGTTAGGTGCCAGGCAATGGCCTCACCTTCGCGGTCTTCGTCGGAGGCCAGCCAAACTTCGCTGCCCAAAGCCGCCTTCTTAAGCTCGCTGACCACCTTTTTCTTGTCGGCGCTAACCTCGTACTTGGGCTCAAAATCTTTCTCAATGTCAATATTCAGGCCTTTTTTGGGCAGGTCTCGGATATGCCCAAAGCTGCTTTTAACAGAGTAATCCTTGCCGAGGAAGCGCTCAATGGTGCGCGCCTTGGCCGGGCTCTCAACTATGACTAGGTTCTTGGCCATGAACTCCTATAATACTCACCTTTCAATACAATGCAACCAAAATACGATGCCCTACGCAGTAAAAATATAAGGATAAGCTTAAAATAAGTTTTGACCGGCCCTATACCCGGCCCAAATGCCCACAAACGAACCAATAGCATAGAACAGGATGCTCCAACCGCCGAACCAGTTACCATGGTCCATCAGCGCGCCCAGCCAGCCCCCCAGAGTTCCAAAGATAGTGACACCCAGGAAAATCATAAGCTTCATACGACTAGTTTAGCACGTCAGAAAATAGCCCAATTATTAAGGCCCAGCGGTCGTACTTTGCCGCCAATTTCTAGCATAGTTAGCGCTTGGTTAAATAGTTCTATCTTCAAGCCGCTGTGTTCCAGCAGCTGCTCACCGTCGGTAATGCCTTCAAGCATCAGATCCAACAGTCTCTGCTCGTTAGCATTGCTGCCTTTTACTTGCTTGGCATTGGTAGTGTGGCTTTCTAGACCTAAGACGTGTAAGACGTCTTTCGGTTCTGTTACAGCCGAGGCATTAGAGGTTTTAATTAGGTTATTAACGGTTACAGAACCTATGTTGGTGATGTTGCCGGGCACGGCCATAATATCTCTACCCTGCTTTATGGCAAAGTCAGCCGTGTGGCGAGCGCCGCTTTTGGCGCCAGCCTCCGTTATAAGTACGGCGTCGGCCAAGCCTGACATAATGCGGTTGCGAGCAATGAAGTATTGCTTGACGGGATGCTCCCCCGGAGGGTATTCGCTAACCAGCGCGCCGCCTTGGTCTAATATGGATTGCGCCAAGCGCCGGTTATTGGCAGGCACAATCTTATCGAGCGGACACGGTAAAACAGCTATGCAAAGGCCCCCGGCCTCTAGAGCTGCTCGGTGGGCCATGCCGTCGACCCCCAGGGCTAACCCGCTGACAATTACGACTCCCTGCTCCGCCAGCTCTTTAGCAAATCGGCGAGTGACTTGCTCGCCGTAGATTGATATGCGACGGGTGCCAACAATTGCCACGGCCTTTCTTTTAAGGAGGTCATTTAGGGGTGCACCAATGTGAAACAACACCTTCGGCTTAGCTGGGATGTGGCGTAGCCGCGGCGGGTAATCTGGTGAGTTAAGCGTAAGCTTGTTGATTTTCATAGCAGAATATATTAAAGTATTGACATAACGACATGCTTTTGCTAAAATAGCAAACTATGATTCCTTATATAGGAATCTCGCACCTTTTACCCCCAAATTCTAACAGCTCTGTCCAAAGAGTGGATGATGATTTAATCAAAATTTAATCTTTGGCCAGACAAAATCGTTAGATTGTTTTAGAGCGCGCCAAGATTAGTTGTTACCCTCCACTTCTCTTATCGCAAGTTCGGCGCCTCAAGCGCTGAACACGCTCTAAAACGTACTAACCCCTTTAACTAGATTCCTCGGGTGGGCCCCAGTGCCTATCTTTGGGGTCCCCGATCAATGCGAACCTAAATGGTTGCCTGTAAGGGCTAGCACGTGTCAATTATATTTTTAGACATCGATGTGTCGCCGGGGTGGGTTGAAGGGTATAATGAGCCTCCAGCGGTGCCCACCCCCTCTGGAGGCTCTTTTTATACAAGGAATTGGCGGGTTTCGTGCGGCAGTTCGCCGCCGTAGATGTACTCGCTTAAGATGGCATTGACTTCTTTTTTGAGGTTGGGTAACTGCTTGACTTGCTCCGGCGACCATTTTTGCAGCACGTAAGCTTCGCTTTTGATGCGAGCCGGCTGCTTAGGGCCTATGCCAACGCGAACGCGGCCGTAATCCTCGCCGATGTTTTGAGTGACTGATTTAATGCCGTTATGGCCGGCACTGGCGCCGCCAACGCGCAAGCGGAGCTGCCCAAAATCGATGTCGAGCTCGTCGTGCACTACCACGATATATTCAGGATTTATCTTATAAAAATTAACTACGGCTTGCACTGCCTCGCCGCTCAAGTTCATAAATGTGGTCGGCTTAATGGCGATAACTCGCGCCTCGCCCATTCGGCCGCTACTAATGACGCATTTCAGGCTTTTCTTCTCTATCCAGTCTTCCATTTCGTCGGAGCGGCTAACAAAATCATCCAGACACAAGAAACCAACGTTGTGCCGCGTATTATCGTATTCGGGCCCAGGATTGCCCAGACCCACCAACAGCACCGTCTTATTCTGCCCAACGGTGTAATAATTAGTCGGATCACTGACTTGTGGCCGCCTCTGAAATAGTGCCATACCAATAGTATTAGTAATCAGTTGTCATTAATCAAGAGAACACGAGATATTACCTAAGCTGCAAGACCCTAGGGTTCAGGTTTCATCTACTCCTAAGGGCACTGTCGAGATAGTGAACATGGTTACTAAATAGACAGTGTCATAAGGATGTGAATGGAGTTGGGGTTTTGAAATTCAATCAGGGGTGTTTTTGACAATAGTAAATCCTAGTTAGAGAAGGTATATTACGGGTTATTCAAGGTCGTCGCAGCGATCCAGAATACATGGCAGGTGTAGATCCAAAACATCTAGAGACACTTGGATTACCGGTTGAACAAAGGGTTGAATATCAAACTGGTTCTTAGACTTTCTCTTTGGTGGGGCTCAAGCCGTGTTTGTGGGTGGCGTGTTTTTCGATGAACCAGAGCTGGACGGGCGTGCCCTCGAAGCCGTAAGCCTTACGCAGGCGGGTTTCGAGATAGCGGCGGTAGCTCCAGTGTACGAAGCGGGTGTGGCTGCCAAAGATCTTGAAGGCTGGCGTGGGATTGTCGGTTTCTTGCACCATGTAATTTAACTTAGGCAAGCGGTTTTTTAGGCCAGCCGGCGGATGGGCGTCGACGGCTTGGCGCAGCCATTTATTGAGCTCACTGGTGGATATGCGCTTATGGCGCTGCTCGTCAATTTCAAAGGCCAGGTCGAAGATTTTGGTTATGTTTTGGCCGGTGACGGAACTGGTGAAAATCAGCGGTGCCCAGGGCACGAAATCGTAGTGGGCGGCGATCCCAGGTGCTAGGGCGTCGCGGGTGTAGGCGTCTTTGCCCTCCACCGCGTCCCATTTGCTGACGACTAAAATAAGGCCTTTGCCGGCGTCTTTGACTAGGCCGGCGATCTTTTGGTCGAGTTGCACGTTGAGCTCGTTAACGTCCATCAGCAATAAACCGACGTCGGCTTCGTTGATGGCGCTGAGGGCCCGCAGCACGCTAAACTTTTCCACGCCAACTTGGATTTTGCCAGAGCGGCGAATGCCGGCTGTATCGAGCAATTCCACTTCCCGACCCTTGTAGCGCACCACAGCCCGGTTAACATCGCGGGTGGTGCCGGCCCGGTCGGCCACAATGGCTTGCTGCTTCTTGGCCAAAGTGTTAAACAGTTGTGACTTGCCAACGTTCGGCCGCCCCAAAATGGCGATGCGTAGCCGGTCGTCGTCTTCACGCTCGCTAGCTTTAGGAATAATCTTAATCAGCCCATCTAGCAGCTGTTCAATTCCCCGGTTCTGGGTGGTGCTGGTGCGGAAAATCGGCTTGATGCCTAGGCGGTCGAAGCCGCTCAAATCCTGGCCCTTGGCCTTATCGAGCTTATTTATAACTAAAAAAACCGGCTTACGCGAGCGCAGCGCCATCTTGGCCACCCGCCGGTCTTCTTCGGTGATGGGAACATCGGCCTCCACCACCACCCAAATAACGTCGGCGCTGTCAGCCGCTTGGGTGATCTGCTCCTGTATGGTGAACTCGAACTTGTCTTCGGGGTCTTTAACACCGGCGGTATCGACCAGCCAGAACTGTTGCCCCTCGTACTCCGCCTTGGCGACAATACTGTCGCGGGTGGTGCCGGCCTCGCGGGCCACAATCGCCTCGCGCCGCTCGAGCAGGGTGTTAAACAGGCTGGACTTGCCCACATTAGCCCGCCCCACAATCGCGACAATTGGTAATCGTTGACTCATTAGCTATAATTATAGCGTAACAGAGAGAAAATTGACAGAAACACTATTGAGTGGTAGAATAATACCAGGTGTAAAAATGTCTGAATTGGGCCGTGAGCTTACCGCAGAACTAGATGCAGCGGAACTTAATATTCCGCCAGACCTCTGTATCTGTCAACATTGTGCCGGGCCAAGTTTATCTTTAGCAGAAGCCAAAAAAGCCGCCGAAGACTCCTATAATGTAACAATGACCTGCACAGACTGTCACCGAAACACCGAAGCCGTAGGTTTGGATTCATGGCAATTGGAATGTTTAGACATTAGAGAAGACCGCCGAGAGGGCTTAGCTCACTATTATCAAAAGCAAAGAGAAACAATCAAGAATATTGGACCCATTGCTACTTTGGGTCAAGCCCAAAATGTCATTGAAACGGTTAGGGGTAACAATATTAACTTCTCCGACAACCCACAGCTTAATTAACCAGTATACTATCACCACTATTTAAATTAGCGAGACTGTAGTGGCCGAAGGCGGTGCGGTGCAGGTTGATGACGTTGTAGCCCAGTGCGGCGAAAGTGCGGCGGATTTGGCGGTTGCGGCCTTCGTGCATGGTGACGCGCCAGTCG
>DATBED010000083.1:0-1662 GCA_036276195.1 Saccharimonadales bacterium (SeqCode)
CTTTGTGGCTTTTTAAGACTAGTTTCAGCCACGTAACCTGACCAGTTGGTGCTGGTGCCGTCTTTTAGCTTATGATTAGGCGCGTTAACAGCGGCACCAACCGAACTGGAACTCAGCAATATTACTCCGACTAAACCGACAATTAGGCTGACAAAACGCATATTTACTCCGTCTAAACTTAATGCTGATATTATAGTATAAACTAATTACCAAGTCAAGTTTATTGTTTTGGTACGTGGCCACCCTTACCGCCGCCATGAGTTTTACCACCGCCACTAGTAGAGCCGCTGATTGAAGACGGGGCGGTATTAACCGGCGCCTTGTAGATCTTGGAGTCAGTCGTGCCAACGTAGATCACGTTATTCATGACTGCGATGCTTCGGGCAGTCGTGGGAGCCGTGGACTGGACGTACCAGTTCAACAGGCCGGTTGTGCTATCCAGGGTTGCGCTATAGATAGTGCCGAAACCGCTAAGGGCGTATAAGGTATTACCATCGATAGTATAGTCGTAAACACCACCCGGCGTGGCAGTTATAGTTTGCGTGTTAGAACCGTCAAAACTGACAAGGTAAGTAGCCGAAGGGTTGTCAACTCCCGGCCAGGTCTGGTATATCATTTTACCAGCGAAGGCTTCTGGGTGCCACATGTTATTAAGAGTTAGGCTGGGCCCGGCGGTACAAGCGGTATCATCACAGACGTGGGATTTGGGTTCCGACCCCACTTCATTGTTGTTCGAGTCAATCATGACTGCCTGGAAGTAAACCTTGCCATTATAGACTCCAGCCGCGTAAAACCGGTCATAGCCGCCCGGATAAGTTGCTGTGGGCGCCACGTCTGCCATCTTCGCCCAGGTGGCTCCACCGTTAAGGCTGTGGTAAGCTACGGCGTCATTCCCCTGCGAGCCAACCATCCACAAATCATTAGTGCCAGGTATGCTGTTCATGTCAAAAGCATGGGTCATGCCCACGCCCTCATAAATGGCCGGCAGCTTCGTCCCAAACTGTTGCCAGCTGACGCTGCCATTAGTAGACGCGGTGCCGACGGCATAGTCTGTGCTATCAGACCCTCGTGGGTCGCTAGAAGGCGCATACAGCTTACCGTTAAGAACTCGGTAAAGGCCAATCGCTTCAGTTTGGTCGCAGTTACCGAAGTCATATTGGATGTTGCCGGTAGCCGGCTTCCCTGTATTAGGATCAATAGGGTTAGCGCTGCCGACGTATCGCCAGGTTTCTGTGATGTCAGTATTGAGGGGTTGACCACTAGAGCCTATATTTTGAACGCAAGGAGAGTTTTCGGCAGTGCTGGCAAATGTAAATGTATTGGTTGCCTGGTCAAAAGCAAAAGGCGTAATGGCAATCGGGCCGGTATTGGCGCCGTAATCACCGTAGCCGGCATAAATCTTGTTATTAAAGGTCTTTAGCGCGTAAAGCGTCTTGCCAAGTGCTGTCGGCTGCAAAGAGGCCGGGGTATTCTGGCTCCCCGCGTAAGTAGTAAAGGTCGACGTGGAAGTGCTGGCCCGGGTGGCCACCAGATAAGCCACTCCAGCTATAGCGAAAATAACTACGAATAGTACTAAAAGGATGTCGTGGGAAAATCCTCGAGCATTAAGTTTTTTGAGTTTCACGTTATTGTTTCTTTCTTAGAATTAGCATAAATTAATAC
>DATBED010000084.1:0-2087 GCA_036276195.1 Saccharimonadales bacterium (SeqCode)
GGTGCAGACCTTTTCTGGGATCTGGCCGCGGCCTTCGCATTTTGGGCAAGGCGCCGATTGCTGGATATTGCCAAAAACGGTCCGCATCACATTGGTGACTTGGCCGCTGCCGCCGCAATTGTCGCAGGTTTTTAGGTCATAACCCGGCTCGACGGTCGTGCCTTTGCAGTGGCTGCAGGCATCTTGCATGGTCAGGTTAAGGTCGACTTCGGTGCCAAATACAGCCTGCTCAAAGCTGATTTCGATATTAGTCTCCACGTCTTGGCCGCGGGTTTGCCGGCCGCGCCGGCCGCCTCCCATATCGCCGCCAAAAAAACTGCCAAAAATATCGCCCAGGCCTAAATCGCCGAAGTCAAAACTGAAGTCCTGGGCAGTGCCGCCAAAGCCGCCAAAAGGGTTGCCGTCGCTAGCGGCACTGGAACCGACACCGGCATGCCCGAATTGGTCGTAGCGTTTGCGTTTAGGCTCGTCTTTTAAAACCTCATAGGCTTCGCTAACTTCTCTAAACTTGGCTTCATCGCCCCCGCGGTCCGGGTGGTATTGGACAGCTAGCCGCCGGTAGGCTTTCTTAAGCTCATCGGCACTGGCACCCTTACTAACTCCTAAGACTTCGTAATAGTCCCGCTTAGCCATTTTTTTGCTTCTCCCGCTTTAAAATCTCAGCTTCGATAAACCGGCGATCTTTAGAAACATAGTGGTCCTGGGCGTATTTGATACCCAGCTTTACGCCGGCGGCTACGGCCACCGCCGGTAACACAATGTACCGCAGGAAGTTAGCCGGCTTCATCTACTCTTCTTTCTTGGAGTCTTTGTCGTCGACGACTTCGCCTTCGATAGGTTCATCTTTATCGGACTTTTTCTTGTCACTATCGGCAGGCTCTTCATTCGGAGCTTGCTCTTTTTGAGCGGCCTCGTACATTTTGGCGCCAATCGGCATTATCTTATCGCTGAGCTCTTTGCCGGCTTTTTCCAGCTCTTCCTTGTCGGTGGCTTCCAGATGGGTTTTGGCTTCGGCCACAGCTTCGTCTAAAGTCTTAATATCTTCCTCGGCCAGCTTATCCTTGTAATCGGTCTTCATTTTTTCGGCCTGATAAACGGCGTTTTCCAGCATATTTTTGGCCTCAATAGCTTCGCGCTTTTTCTTATCTTCCTCGGCGTGGACTTCGGCGTCTTTAGCAGCTTTCTCTACCTCGGTCTTGTCCAAGTTACCGCTGCCTTGGATAGTAATGCTCTGCTCTTTACCGGTGCCCTTATCTTTGGCAGCAACGTTCAAAATGCCGTTGGCATCGATGTTAAAGGTGACTTCGATTTGTGGTACGCCGCGCGGCGCCGGAGGGATGCCGTCCAGCACGAACCGTCCGAGTGACTTGTTGTCGGCGGACATCTCGCGCTCGCCCTGCAAAACGTGGATTTCCACGCTGTTTTGATTATCTGCAGCTGTCGAGAATACTTCATTCTTGCTGGTCGGTATGGTGGTGTTGCGCTCAATCAGTTTGGTGGTTACACCGCCAAGGGTTTCTATGCCTAGGCTTAGAGGCGTGACATCCAGCAAAAGCACGTCTTTGACGTCGCCCTGCAGCACACCGCCCTGGATGGCGGCGCCTACGGCTACGACTTCATCCGGGTTAACGCCTTGCAAGGGGTCTTTACCAAAAATCTGTTTGACTTTTTCTATGACGGCCGGCATACGCGTCATGCCGCCCACCAATACAACTTCGTTGATGTCGCTGTTGGTCAGCTTGGCGTCTTTAAGAGCTTTTTGGCAGGGCTCCTGGGTTTGGTCAATTAAGTCCTGAACCAGTTCGATAAGTTTGGCGCGGGTCAGCTTATATTCAAAGTGCTTAGGGCCTTCGGCATCAGCTGTCAAAAACGGCAGATTAATGTCGGCCACCTCTGTTGTGGACAGCTCTTTTTTGGCTTTTTCGGCTTCTTCTTTGAGCCGCTGCATGGCCGCTTTGTCGTCCTTAACATCAATGCCGGATTGGTTTTTGAACTGATCCACGAAGTGGTTAACGATGCGCATGTCAAAGTCCTCGCCGCCCAAGTGGGTATTGCCGTTAGTGCTCAGGACTTCAAAAACGCCATCG
>DATBED010000085.1:0-1609 GCA_036276195.1 Saccharimonadales bacterium (SeqCode)
AGGCCGGCTTGGAAACCCCTGGCAACAGCGCTAATCAGGAATAAGATTATGACCAGATCTACCCAATTCATTCTATTTAAGAATAGCAAACGAACTGCTGGGCGGCTGTGAAGTTAACTTAGCGGAGCAGTACCAGGGCCACCAAGATACCGATAAATATAACCACGACTAAAAGCTCCAGTACGGTATAGCCATTTTGGTTATTTAGCCTTTTAAACATCTCGTATCCTCTGCTTGATTATTATACCCGCCTTATCGCCGATTTAGAATAAGCGGAATGAATACAAAGCCGATTCTTTTGGAGACATAGCCTTTCTTAGCGCAAATCTATATAATTAACTAACGAAAATACTAGTGGTAAAAAATGCAAACAGCCAAATTAGTCAGTGCCGTTCCAGTCTTGCTAGTCGCCAAATTTAAGCGGCCGGCCGCCGTCGGCATTCTGGCCGGCCTGGTATTAGCGCCGGCTGTGGCTGGCGCCACTTCGCTGATATCGCAGTCGTTTTTGGCCGGCAGCAGCCTGCCGGTGGGCTCGATTGTCAGTCTTCAAAAAAACTCGACCGATCACGTAGTTAACTCCACTACCGCCAACGCCGGCGATATGATCGGCGTCATTATTGACGCCGGCAGTTCGCAGTTATCGTTGTCGTCCGACCAAAGCAATCAGGTCAGCGTGGCTACCAGCGGCGTTGAGCAGGTTTTGGTATCGGATATCAATGGCAATATTAACGCCGGCGATCCAATCACGTCCTCGCCGATCAGCGGCGTCGGCATGAAGGCTAGCAGCAACGTGGAGGTTATCGGTACCGCCCAGGATAATTTCCCCAATTCCACCGCCAGTAAGCAGACCTACAAAGACCAAAAGGGGCAGAGCCAATCGGTGAACCTGGGAGAGGTACCGGTTTTGGTCAACGTCTCCTACTACTACAAACAGCCCGACAAGACTTTGGTTCCGGCGGCCATCCAAAACATCGCTAATGCCCTGGCCGGCAAGAAAGTCAGCGCCCTGCCGGTTCTGATTAGTGTTGTGATATTTATCATAACTATGATTATAGTGGTAAGTATGGTTTACGCTTTGATCCACAGCAGTATCATTTCGGTCGGCCGCAATCCGATGAGCCAGGCGGCAGTTTATCGCAATGTTATCCAGTTATCGGGCTTAGTAATCTTAATCCTCGGAGTGGCGGTGGGGTCAATTTATATGGTATTAACGCGGCTTTAAGATGAGCGGCGAGACTTTTTTGCAGATTTTTGTCTACCTGCAGGTTTTTATTATTGGCGTGTTGGCGACTATCGCTTTTAGGCACGCTAAAGCCCATTACCGCACGGAGTCCCATGAACCGGAAGCTCCCCTGCCGCCGCACCCCAGCGCCGAACTGCCGGCGGAAGTCAAACAGCGCCTATTGCAAGCTTCCGAAGCCCAGTTTCAGCAAGTACTTAAGCACTCCGCCACCCAGCTGCAGGGCGACTTGCAAGTTTCGGCTGGGCAGATTAATAACTTGGTGAACCATCTGGCCGCCGAGATTGTCAGCGGCGAGCTGGAACGTTACCGGGTCGAACTTAGCCGCCTAAGCCAGCAAGCCAGCGCCGAAATGGGCGGCATCCGGAC
>DATBED010000086.1:0-1717 GCA_036276195.1 Saccharimonadales bacterium (SeqCode)
AAAGAACGATTAAAAACGCGTTTAAAAGGACAGAAATCGTTTTTTTAACTCAGATCACGTTCTATTCAAGTTAGTTGCAACGCCGTCATTATTAGGATTATTTTACGGTTAAAAATAACAGTTATTTCCAATTTGGACATCAGAAACATTAAAAACCCTTTATTAATTGAAAAAGCAGAAAAAGTTAATTTAAGAAGCGCTTTAACGCGCGTCGCAAAGCTCATCGGAGCTAATTTTAAAGATATTCAAAGTTTGCGCTCAAAATCTAGTTAAAACAACGCTACTTAAGCGACGCGTAACAGAACTAAAGAACTCATTAGAACATTTTAACAAGAAAAAACGTCGATTAAAGAAGAAACTACGAGTTACGGATAGTTTAACGGTAGGAGAGGCTTAAAATATAATTCAACGGGCTAATCTATTAGTTACGATAGCCGTAGAGAGCTTAAGCCAGTAGCCTAGATCACGCGCTCTACGCACGTGTAGTAATTGTTATTAAACTGGACATAATCGGAGACGTTGTCTTAATGCACAAGCTTCTTTGTAACTAGATTTTTTTGGCTAATTAATTAAGTGATGTTGGTTTTTTTGGAGTAATTTCGGTGTGGTGGTGAAAAAGTGGTCCACATGCTGGGGTGGTCCACATGGTGGTAAAATACGTTAAGATGGTTTAAAAATAGATGGGCCTGGATGGTTGCCCAAAACGGCGCCAAGACAGCCCAAATCCAACAGCGTCAGCCGTCGGAGTCTTCCGCAATTTGCTTCAGAACAAAAGCAAGACTCTCCTCCGGACTCCGCGTCGAGTCGACGACGATGGCGCTCTCCGGCCGAGCCGGATGCTCAATCCACTTCCTGAACAGCGCATCATAGTCCGCGCCCTGCACAACCCGGCTATCCGCCGGCGGCCTCGCGACGCCCGTCCGCTGGCTCCGCAGCGGCGCCCTCCCCCGGATCCGCTCGTCCAGCAGCGCAACGTCTTCGACGGCGACCCTGCACTCGACGTACCTGTACGCGCAGCCGTGCTCGCGCGCGACGGCGGCGCCGCGGTCGAGGATCTCGGCGAAGTTGCAAGGGCTGTCGACGACGACGGCGCGGTGGCCCTGGCGCAGGAAATCGGCGGCGAGGACCCACTGGAGGCGGTAGGTGAGGCGGCCGGATTGGTCGAAGGGGAGGGCGCTGTCGAGGAAGAAGGTTTTGAGGAGGTCGTGATCGATGGCGACGCCGTTGAGAGAGGTGGCTAGGAGGCGTGAGAGGGTGGTTTTGCCAGAGCCGGGGGCGCCGGACATTTGTATGAGATATTGTTCAGGCATGGTTCTAGTGATCGAAAGTAGCAATGAATAGGTGTGGTTGAGACAGGCGGCTGGTGGTCAGGCTGAGCAGGCTCGCTATTCTTGTTAACTATGCTTGAGGCCGCGCTATTAATAGTTTCATAGCAATTAATTGATCCTGAATAGATTTAAATGAAACAAAGATTTTAATAACTACTTAAATAGTAGAGTTTGGTGGAAATTCAGCCTAAATCGACGGTTTTGGGCCGCACAATTTGGCGGTAATCTTTACACCGATCCTCCGCGCAGAACATTGTCCCAGCAGGAACCTACAAGCATTCGCGTAGCCTAGACCCGACTCGTCTCAGTTCTCAGTAGGGAGCCAGTATCTAGACGTATATAGTGGAAAGCAGGTGCCTTTCGAAATTTCCACAATTTCTGGCCGTTCA
>DATBED010000087.1:0-5358 GCA_036276195.1 Saccharimonadales bacterium (SeqCode)
GTTGGCTTGCGGAGCCAAAGGTCGTAGGTTCGAATCCTGCCACGCGTACCAGACTTTTTAACAACAACTATGAAACCGTTTCTAGTAACAATTATTGCTCTAGCCTACGCAATCATATTTATTCGAAAGCATCAGTATGTAAATATGGCGATAGATCTAGTAGTCGTCCTAATAACTATGCTGTTGGGAATCGGATTGTCGTGGCTGTCTGCTCATGGTAACAAAAAGCAATTTCAACAAAATGTCGTAAATAATTTCTGGATTAACCTGCTACCGCCATGGTAAGTAAGGTTCTGACCTCAGCCAGTACACTGCACCAATAAAGTTGTTGACGTCTCGGTATAACTTTTGTTATACTTGGCTACATGAAGACAGCAGTCTCTATCCCAGATACCGTATACATTTCGGCTGAAAAACTTGCTAGGCGTTTAGGCAAATCACGCAGCCAGCTTTACGCTCAGGCCTTAAGTAATTATTTATCTAAACACCAAAAAGAAGGTATAACAACAAAATTGAACGAGGTTTACCTTAACAATGACTCAAAGGTTGATCCATTACTTATAAGTCTGCAAGCCCAGTCACTATCAAAGGAAGACTGGTGAAACGTGGTCAGATCTGGTGGGCGGAATTACCAGAGCCAAGTACTTCAGAGCCAGGTTATAAACGACCAGTAATTATTGTCCAAGCTGACGAGTTCAATAATAGTCATATTAGTACGGTGATAGTGGTAGCAATAACCTCTAACTTGAGGCTCGCCGATGCACCTGGTAATTTACGCCTTACAAAATCGAAAACTGGGTTAGTAAAAGATTCAGTTGCCAATGTGTCTCAAGTACTTACTCTCGATAAGAGTTTCGTAACGGAACAAATCGGACAGCTCGATAAAGTAACTGCTCAGCAGCTAAATGAAGGCTTACAGCTAGTTCTATCTTTATGAACGACGGGTTCTAATCCAGCACGGTAGTTACTGTGCTAGGCTTGGCAGAGGTGATACCTCAAATGTCTCATGCCACCGCAGCAATTCACTCTTGAGGCGGTTCCAAGCGGAAAATGGAAGGTGTACCAAAGAATTTATTATAATGTCATTGACATCGTATTGACATCGTTGTAGTATTAAGATATGCATACTACTCAAATAACTGTTCGCAACGTTAGCCCTATACTAAAAAGACGTATAGATAAGCTCGCTAGGCTAAAATCAATGAGCATTAATGACTTCGTACTCGATGCATTACAAGACAAAGTTGGTGGCATAACAGCTAAAGAGACTGTAAGCTGGCGCCAGTATAGTGGACTTATCGATAATGAAGGCATTAGCCAAGAAGTTCTCGACGATTTTGAAACGATCGATAAAACTATGTGGGATAAATCTTAAGTGATTGCCGCTGATACAAATGTTATCAGTGATTTACTGCGTGGCGAAGGCAGCGACTTACCAAACGAAGAGTTGTATATACCGTATATGGTACTCGCTGAATTGCAAGCCGGTATAGCCGCAGGTAATAACCCACAAAAGAATCGACCAATACTCGACACTTTTCTTAAAGATAAAAATATCACGACTAGTCCCGGCCTTGTTCCAGAAATAATTACTAATTATGTGGGGATCTATGGCTACCTAAGAAAAAATGGTACGCCAATATCGCCCAATGATCTTTGGATTGCTGCAGAATGTATGTATCTATCAATGCCTTTGTTGACGTATGATAAAGACTTTGGCAACGTACCGCAAATTATACTTGCCACGCAGATATAAGAAGATTAATTACGTTTTTTAAATATGATGGCTCAAGCTAGTCTATTGTTAAGGTTCTAATCCAGCACGGTAGTTACTGTACTAGACTTGGCAGAGGTGACTAACCGTGGTAAGTATCAAAAACTTATGACTTCAAGGCCTGCCACGCCTGAAAAACCCTTGTCAGCCGTAGCTAACGCATAGCCATATTGCTTGCAAAGCGCTGCTATCCACATATCATCTTGCTGAATTGGTTTACCTTTTTGTCGTAATTCGCTAGCAATTTCACCAAATATACGGGCCGTTGAGTCATTAATATGAAGCAGCTCTAAACGAGTGAGCGAAAGGAAACGATTAAGCGTAAGTAGGTTATTCTCTTGCTTGTTCCCTAAAAAAATACCGTAGTACAGCTCTCCCAATACTATAATTGGTAGACCAAGTTGAGTAGCGGCTTTAGCATGGGTACTAAGTTTAGGATTGCCATTATCAAGCGCTCGGTAAGCATTGGTATCCAACGCTAATCTTGGCAGCATTATATATCCTTCGGAAGGCTATCGAGCCATTCCAGGTCCTTTTCAAAAGAATTACTTAGCAACTTGTGACCGATAAACCAGTCTAGGTCATCAAAAGTGGTTTCTTGAGTATTAACGCCGGCGCCTTTCTTCAGCGCCTCAATTACAACCTCGTTTAAGCTTTTGCCGGTTGCTTTAGACCTTTGACGTAATACTTTGTCAAGCTTGGATGGGATTGAACGTATAGTGTATTGCATGCTACTCATGCCTACATTGTAGGCTTATTTGCATACACAGTCAACTACGACTAGGTTGTGGCGAGGTCTGAATTTTCTTCAGTAGGGTGAGCTTTACGGTCAAGAACCTTTTCAGTTACTTAGTGTTGGGCTTGCCAATTTGAGGAACCTCATCCAAGGCAGCATCCCAAACAGCATACGCTGCGGCCACTGCTGCAATACTCTCACGTTCGCTTTTAAGTAAGCGGACGTTCCTTGGTTCTACATCAATCGGCATGCCATCGTTGACGTCTATTCTTGGCGCTACTGGATACCCTTCTGAGTCAACTCCACGATACCAGTTTCGTAATTTTTCAAAAGGCCCCATGTATTTTACTATCTACTTGTTAAGTTGAACTGTCAACAACCTGGCTGTGCCTTTTTTCATAGAACCTTAAGCCAGATGGGTCCATAATTGCCAGTCTATGATTTTGACTAAGGCGTGCAATAGAACACACAGGGGGTTTATTTATGAGAGGCGATAACATAGAGGGAGCCGGAGGAGTGCCTGACCCCTCTAGGCATGATGAAGTAGAGGGGCATATACTTAATATGGTTAGGGGGAATGCTCTACCATCTAAGGACTTTGGAACTACCGCGGTTAGGCGAGCTATAATCTTCTTCCGAGAGCACGGGGGAGCCGCCATCAAGAGTGCCCAGCAAGAGATGGGGATAGAGCCGGTTGATCCAGGAGAAAACGACTCCATACCTAGTTAGTGTTGTTAGAAAGCTAACAGCTAGTCTTAAGTGAGAATGTTTATGCTGTGGTGGGTAGTTTGAGAGATTCAGGGGGACCTACCATGTCAGACAGGCAAAAAGCTCGGCAGCAAACCACGTCTAAGACGCGGGTTTGGTGGCGCGAGTATTTAAGTTAGTTTAGGTTAGATTTCTAGGCCAGAGCTTTTGGGAGCTAACTACAGCTATTTCGATAGCGTAGTAGATAACTTGCGCCTGCAGATAAATCCAAAAGAGCAGCCCCAGAGCCACAGCGAAGGTGCTATACAGCGCGTCGAGGTGCTTGAGTTCGCGGGCTAAGATGTAGTTGCCTATAAGTTGTAGCATGACCAAGCCGATGGTGGCTACGGCCGCGCCCATTTTGATTTCTTTAAACTTGACGTGGCTAGGCAGGCTGTAATTTATCAAAAAGGTGAATAGCCAGAAGAGTATGAAGGCGTTGATTAAGATAGATAAGAGGCGGAAGCCCGGGCCATGACCAGCGCTGGCCGCTAGCCCAGCGCTAACCGAAGCCATCAGTAAGCCTAGGCCGCCGATAACTATAGCTGCCGTACTTTTCAGTATAGATTGAGGAAAAGCATCGCCTTGGGTTTTAGGCACGCCCCAGATGTGCCGCACGCCGCTTTTAAAGACATCGGCCACGCCGCGCGCACCGTAGAGGATGAATAAGATACCTGCGATCAAGGCCAAACCGCTGCGGTGCAGGCTATGTACGTGGGCCGACAACTGCGTTCCTAGGGCGGGGAAGTAGTTTGTGATGCCGCTGATCACTTGGTTTTCTAGATGAGGGTTATGGCCGACAACCCTTTCGGTGACGGTCGTTAACACCAGCAGCAGCGGGAAGAGCGACAGGAATAAGTAGTAAGTCAATAAGGCGGCTTGGCGCCCAGCCTCATCATCACCGTACTTTTTAACCACGGCCACGCTAAAACCCAAAAAACGGTTGTGTTTTTGATATTTGTCCAGCCGGTGGACCAATTTATCAAGTATTTTCATAGGCTCACCCCATTCTAGCTAACTAGTGAAAAAGTTTACAGCTTCTTTTAAAGCTTAAGCCGGATAATGATACCTGTAAAAAATAAAAGGGGGCAACTATGTCAAACGACGAAGCCGAAGAAATAATGGATGCATTTGAAAAGAAATGGAATTCTAAACATAAACACGACTTCATTAACCGCATGGAGCGTAAGCTTAATCGTAAAGAGCGCCTGAGTTTCAGGTAACTTAGATAAGCCCCTAGAATCGGACTTTTTTCATCAAACTGTCGACGGCATCGCGCCGGGGTTCCTCGAAAGGCAACGCTTCTGCCAGAACGGCTGTAATCTTATCTTCCTCTTCGGGGGGATAGTAAACAGACAGGGGTGGTGCAAACCTTTTAAGAGGCATGAACACAATGCTTGATAGGCCGCCTTCAGGTACCACCGAGAATGATTTGAACTGATCATAGTCATAACGCTTACCGCCGATACTGAGGCCGTGAAGGTCCAATTGGTATTCAAGCTGCCGCGGTTTGTGCGAACCGTAAATACCGAATACGGCAGCCGCCACAATTACCACACCTACAGATATGAAATCTTTGGTCAATAAGTAAATGAAGAACGCTAAAATGGCGGTGGCCACGGTCAGGCCGAGGTACCAGCCGGCCGACTTATTGTGGGCAATAAACTCCGAGGCCGTCCAGCTGACAGATGATGGCACGTCTGCGGCGACTGCCGGTTGGTCATCAGCTTCTGGAGTAAAAAACCCTTCTGGTTCAGGCTGCAAAGCTTGGATCGCAGGAGGTGATGGTTCGGCTAGTGCCGGTGTTTGCTCTGTCGGAGCCGTAGCCACTGGTTCGGGTAGGGGCTGTTGGGGTGACGCTACCGGTTCTATAGGCGGCGAGTCGTGCGGTATCGCCACCTCGGCTTCTTGCTTGGTTTTGGGCGGCGCACCAGGGCTAATCACGGCGCCGGGCCGGGCTACCTCAATTTGTGCATCATCCTGGTTATCGCCTTCGGGCATAAGCGTTATTGTACCGCAGGCTGGTGACGAGGTAAAACTCCTTCCGAGTAGGTGCAAAAAACGAGTATCAAAATAGTATAATCATACTCACTTTTTGCGG
>DATBED010000088.1:0-2018 GCA_036276195.1 Saccharimonadales bacterium (SeqCode)
GATGGCTTTTGGCCAGGTCTTGCGGCTGGCACAGTAGCCCTGAAGTTCCTTCCAGCGGGCAGTGTACTTATTGGCATTAAGCTTGCGACGACGAAAAGGATTGCGTTTCATGCCAGCACCCCTTCCGCCGACCGAGCAAGTCCGAGCAATTCTTTATCGAAACGCTGTGGTGCCATAAGCTGCAGTCCTACTGGCAAACCATTGTCCATGCCTGCCGGCAAGCTAAGTGCTGGAATACCTACCAAATTAGCGCCCACCATAAATAGGTCTGCCAGATACATTTCCAGTGGATCGTCGGCCTTTTCACCTATCTTGAAGGGCCCGGTAGGAGAAACAGCGCCTAGCATAAAATCGACTTTTTCAAATGCTGAATTGAATTCCTGGATTAGTTTTGTCCTTACAGTTTGGGCCTTCTTATAGTAGGCGTCATAATAACCGCTTGAAAGCACATGTGTGCCAATCATAATGCGGCGCTTGGCCTCTTTGCCAAAGCCATTACCACGTGAGCCTTTATAGCTATCGTCCAAATCTTTGGCATCAGGGTAGCTGTAAGGATATCTTTGTCCATCATATCGTGAAAGATTACTACTAACTTCGGCGGGGCACAAGATATAGTAAACAGCCAATGACAAAGGCATGCTTGGAATACTAACCTCTGTAATTTCAACGCCGGCTTGTCGCAGCTTTTTGATGGCTTGCTGCAAAACTTCCATGACTCCAGGCGCAACGTTTACATCCATATATTCTTTGAGTATGCCAACCTTAACGCCTCTAAGGTCTAGCTTGCTGTTCGTATAATCTGCTTGGCGATCGATCATGGTTGAGTCCAGGCCATCTTTACCCGCCATGACGTCTAAAACGAGGGCAGCATCCTGCACTGTTCGAGCAAGCGGACCTATAACGTCAAGGCTGCTTGCCATAGCGACAACCCCGCTCCTCGACACTAGCCCGTAGGTGGGTTTGAGACCGACAACGCCACAAAAAGCAGCAGGTAGCCGGACAGAGCTACCCGTATCTGTACCGGTAGCAAAAACTGCCATCTCCAATGCAACAGCCGCGGCCGAACCGCCGGAGCTGCCGCCAGGTACACGAGTTTTGTCATAGGGGTTCTTAGTAGTGAAGAGGTCGCTGTTTTCGGTCGAGGAACCATGTGCGAAGGCATCTAGATTAGCTTTAGCCACGCAAATGGCGCCTTCGGCCTCCAGCTTGTTGATAGCTGTGGCCTGATACGGAGCATTGAAGCCTTTGAGCATGTTGCTGGCGGCCGTGGTATCGGCCCCAAAAACCAAAAAATTATCTTTAGCAATAAAAGGCACCCCAGCCAAGCGACCGATCTTTTCACCCTTGGCCACCCGCTCGTCAATCTCTTCCGCCCGACGTCTAGCTGACTCCGCCAGCGTCACAATAATGGCGTCGTACTCTTTTTTATCTTCGATAGTCTTTAAAGACTGCTCGACCAAAGCAGCGGCCTTCAACTCGCCAGACTGGACTTTGGCGGCCAGCTCGGCAATTGGCAACCACTGGCTGGCCATCAGCCGATCATCCTTTTAACTTTGATCTGATTATCTTGTACGGCCGGTACATTTTTTAAGAGGTCGAGCAGCTTATAGCCATAATCCGCCACCACATCATCACGCATCACATTGGTCAAGCCGGTGACTTGGTTGGTTGGCTTGAGTGCCTTAACATCTACGCCTTGCAGCTGCTCAACATAATCTAAAATTTGCGACAACTCTTCGCGGTACTCCTCAATTTCGGTATCAGATAGCTCCAATCGAGCCAATCGAGCCAACTTTAAGACATCTTCCCGGGTGAGTTTCGCCATTTCTACCAATTATAAAAGATAATTCCGGCAGAATCCATAGGCCAAAAAGGCAAAATATTTGATTATTAATCACATTTGTGATAGAATATGTTTGGAAAAGTTAGTCTGGCGCACCAAAAATGTGCTTTACAAAGCATAACCGCAGGACTACGATTAGATCACAGTAAGATTTCTCACACCTAGCTTATGGCAA
>DATBED010000089.1:0-2373 GCA_036276195.1 Saccharimonadales bacterium (SeqCode)
CCAGGCTCTATGGGCTGGATATACCGGCTACGGCCAGAGCCCCGCCTCTCTCATAATGGAAGGCGACGGTAATTTGGTGGAGTTTAATACCGCCAGCCAATCTGTTTGGAATAGTGGTACTGCCGGTTCTGGCAGCGGCAATTACTTAGTCATGCAAAATGACGGAGACTTGGTCATGTACACTGCTGACGGCACACCTGTCTGGAGCAGCCAGACCGGTGCTATAGCATCCGCCTCTGTTCCCGCCGGCTCCCTTAATGCTTACCCGGGAACTGTTCAGAGTAATCATAGGAGCGTACTTAAGTGGAACCAACCAGGCGTAACTTGTTCGGCTCCTTTTTATCTAGGCACTTTGCCCGGTAGCGGATCCTATACCACCAACCCCCTATCGGGCCCCGGCGGTAGCTATTATATTGGCTGCAAGGCTAATCCGCCGCAGACCTATGCCTACATAAGGCAGGTTAACGTTAACGCTTTGCCAACTACTCCGTCGTCGCCGCCACCGTTTAGCTCGCAGCCAGCTATAGTTAGCGGCACAATTAGTCTAATTAACAATTACCGTGCCACATATAGTGAGCCGGCCTTAAGCGAAGCGCGCTGCCTAGACGCCGCAGCCAGCAAGTACGCCCTGTATCTGGCCACTATTCATGCCCCCACTGTCCCAGAGATTAACTCAGATACTTTGAACTCAGATATTGCTAACGCATGCGGTAGTAGTTATATAAAAGCTGGCAGCAATACGGGGGCTAATGCCGGAGAATCCTGGGTTGCTGATAGTAGTGACGCGAGCATAGCTACAGCCAACACGGGGATTTTTAACTCTATGGTAGGCGAAAAGCTGTGCTATGCTGTTGTGAACATCACATGTCCAGACGATCATAGAATCAACATACTCAGTTATATTAAATATCCTTTCGTTTATAACTTTAACCAAATAGGTGTCGGTGCCTACTATGATCCAGCTACTCAAGACCTGTTCGTCACAACGTTCTTTGCCCAGCCCTAAATGACTGGCGGAAGAGGACGGGTAGGGGTAGTTTCGCCAGCTTTGGCCATTTGAATGTCTTGCCCTAGTGCCATATTGAATGAATTGAGCACCCGTAGGCCTAGTTTTTGCTGGTGGCCAATAGGATGTGTATAGGTCGTTAGCAAGTCAGCAGTAGGATTGACTTGCTCAACGACCTTCCAGTGACCGTGGCGGTCCCTTTTAGCCGCGAAAGACGTATCAGGCGTGAAATTACCATTTGCGCCCTCCGTCTCTACGGAGGCAGACAGGCTCGACGTCTTATCATAATTTATCTTGCCGGTTTTGAGGGATATGGGTGCGGTAACACTAAAACTAATTTCAGCAGTTCCTGGCAGAGCAGGACTAGCTGTAGCTACGCCTATGCTTTCTACTACTTCACCTTTATGGTTTATGTGCGAAATGGTCGCTGAATTTTTAAGCGGAGCAAGAATGGCCTTGGCCTCTTTAGCGACTGATGCCTGCACATCTTGATCAAGCTCACTACTTGAGGTACTGGTCTTGGCTCTATCTGCAGCGGAAGCCGGTGAGGGGCCTACACCAAGAACCGCGGTGGCTAGCAGTGGCGCAACTAAAGACAAGCGTCGGCCTAAACGGCTAGATGGATGGGACTCATTCTTGACGGACATAATATACATAGTATATATAGATTTGCCTGATTTGTCAAGTTAGTTTGTTAGAGGAGGGGGCGACTTTTACACAGCCCAACAAAGAGTTATAAAAGGTCCATCGGGTCTAGGTCGGAGGACCAGCCGGAAGGCAAGGCACCCATTATCTTTATTAATTCATGGCGGTCTTTGGCTTTGACGACCAGTTGCCACTGATACTTGTTCTGAAGGCGTTCGTAAAAGCTGGGGGCCGGGCCTTCGACCCGTACGCGGTAGTCGCTCTGCTCGATTTCCTCTTTTAGCTTTTCGGCGGCGGCTTCGGCCGATTTTATACTGGCGCGCCGAACAGTCAGTTTAAGCAGGTAACAGAAGGGCGGGAAAAGGAATTCTTGGCGCTCTGTTAGCTCGGCTTTATAAAAGGTTTGGTAATCGCCCTTGATGGCGGCCTGCAGCACCGGGTGGTCCGGATGGTAGGTTTGGATGATGGCCCGGCCGGCGACATGGCCACGGCCAATCCGGCCCAGTACCTGGCTAATAAGTTGAAAAGTGCGCTCTTGGGCCGAAAAATCCGGCAGGTAGAGGCTGGTGTCGGCCAAAAGTATGCCCAGAGTGCTCAGGCGGGGCAAATCCAGCCCTTTAGCTAGCAGCTGGGTGCCAACCAAGATGTCGACCTCACCTTGTTTGATGGTTTCGTAGTGCCGCTCGAAGCGCTCACCGCGCAAGTTGTCGGTGTCGAAGCGG
>DATBED010000090.1:0-1620 GCA_036276195.1 Saccharimonadales bacterium (SeqCode)
TTGGACTTTAGCCTCGCCTACCCAGTCCCGGACAAATTGGGTTTGGGCGGTATCTTGACCGTCTAGATTACGGGGCAGCCCGACTACTATGCCGGCGGCTTGGTGCCCAGCCGCTAAAGTTTTAAGCTCTGGTACTGCCATCTTGGCATCTACAGTTTTGAGCGGTTCGGCTAAACGGGCTGAGCTGGAGCCCCGGGCAACTCCCACCCTGGCACTGCCCACATCCACGCCCAAAAATTCTTCCGGGGCATTATGGCGCACTGCTGTTTGAGCTATTTTTTACTTCCTGTAAAATGACCGTTATTTTACTACCTTTGCCGGGTGCTTTGCTGACCCAAAACGGGCTGAGCTGGACATTAACACTTTTGACACCGGCCCAGTTGCCAATAGCCGACTTAATATCGCCGACTTTTTTACCTTCGGCCTGCTTTTTGACGCTGGCAATATCGATAATCGGCACAGCGGTGGTGTTTTCGTTAACGGCTAGAACAGCCGAGTTAGGCGCCGGCTGGCTTTGAACCGTGATATCGGCGTCGTTTAAGAAATTGCCGTTTAACTTCTGCTTAGTCTTATCTATCTGGCTGGCCAATTTAGCCTGGATGACAGTGCTCAGGTCGCTTTTTTGGACAGCCAGTACGGTGTAGGTGATTTTGATGGCAACGGTGGAAGTGGAGGCCGGCTGGCCGACAGCCGGAGTAGCAGTTATGACCGGCGCGGCGGCTTTTAGCGTCGAGACGAATACATACTCGCCCTGACCGGCTAATTTATCTTCGAAACTCTTGGTAAAACTATCGGCGGTTGCGCCAGTGGTCAGTTTTTGGGCAGCGCCATCGACATCGCTTTGGCTCAACACTGTAATGACGTTATCTGTCCCACCGGTCATTTTTGATCCGGACCCGGTAATACTAGAGTAGCCCGCCACAGAATATCCACCAGAAGCGTCTTGGTTATATTTTGCTCCCGCAGTTTGAGCGGTTACATCTACGCTATTACTTGGTTCGTCATTTTTACATGTACTCCCGTTAAAATGGCTGGGGGGAACGTTGGCATTTTCTTTAGTTATATAAGACAGCCCGTTTAGAGTTACACCGGTGCCAGCACCCACCGTATGGTTGGTCCCTGATAAAGTGTCACTTTGATTGCAATTGTAAAAAACCATTGTCCCGGTAGCTTGTGTGCCATTGTTTTGCGAACCGGTGGCTGTTACGGACTGACTGCCGGTTTGATCCATGCTTTCCAGTTTAGCCGGGATAGTTCCCTTGGCCGGATCTAAAGCAGCACCGGCCGCAGCATTCAGGGTAAAGTTAGCCGCAACCGGTTCACTGCTAGTCTGAATCGTAATTTTGGCTTTTGGCAAAACCGCTATAGCCAGGATTAAAAATACGATCAGGGCTACGAAGGCCAGCACACCTAGTCCCAGCATTAATCGGAACCTATCAAAATTGGGGACTTTTACTTTGGCGCCTTTAGGGATTTTGGAAGCCTTGGCGGCCTCGGCCGGCGGGGCTTCGTCATCGTCATCTAAGTCAATTGTCTCCGGGTTTTCGGCTTCGTGGGCCGCCGCTAAAGCACCGACCGGCTTGCCGTAGTCGAACTTTTTGGGTAAATCTTCTTCGTCAG
>DATBED010000091.1:0-6271 GCA_036276195.1 Saccharimonadales bacterium (SeqCode)
TTGGAAAGCGATACTGCCAGCAGTGGAATTAGTCCGCCGATCGTGAAGGCCGCTACCGAGGCCACCGAGGCCTGCCAAGGGTCAAACAGGTCGTCTTCGTCTAAGTTAAACTCGGCTTCTAGGTGGGCCCTAACGGCATCGTGGGCGGTCAGTTCCTTCGCCACCGTGTGCGCCGTCCTGGTAGTCAAGCCCTTGGCTTTATAAATAAAGGCTAGCTCTTCGAACTCCTCTTCAGGATAATCCCTTAAACGGCGCTTTTCGCGGGCAATGTAAATTCGCTCGGTGTCGCGTTGACTGCTGACCGAAACATACTCGCCCACCCCCATCGAAAAGGCGCCGGCCACTAGGCCGGTCAGTCCGGCTGTAAAAATAATGCCGCGGCTGCTGGTAGCGCCGGCTACGCCCAGGATGATACTGGAAACTGAGACAATGCCGTCGTTAGCCCCTAAAACGGCGGCTCGCAGCCGGTTCATCTGGGCATTGGTATTGACTTTGTTGGTAGAGTTTTCGTCAGCCATAGCTTGAGCTAAGGTTTAGGTGCTTTCCTTGCCCATAAAATCTTTAACGCTTTTAATGGTGTCGAGGAATTGCGAGGGGAAAATGATGGTGCTGTTCTTTTCGGTGGCTATGTCAGTTAAAACTTGCAAATTGCGCAGCTGCAGAGCAATCGGGTGCTTTGCGATTATATCGGCCGCGGCACCTAGAGCGGTGGCCGACAACTGCTCGCCTTCGGCAGCGATAATTTTAGCCCGCTTTTCGCGCTCGGCCTCGGCCTGCTTGGCCATAGCCCGCTGCATGGTGTCGGGCAGCTGAATATCTTTAACTTCAACCGTGCTAATGTAGATGCCCCATTTCTCGGTGGCTGTTTCGAGCAGCATCTTAATTTTTTCGTTGATAGCCACGGTTTCACTAAGAACGTCGTCGAGGGGGCTTTGACCGACGATATTACGCACGGTAGTCTGGGCTATTTGGTAGGTGGCCGAGATGACATTCTCGATTTCCACGATCGACTTGGTCGGATCCGCCACCTGGTAATAAGCCACGGCGGCCACGTCAATCGACACGTTGTCTTTAGTAATGATCTTTTGAGATTCAATGGGCAGCGTCACTATCCGCAAACTAACTTTGCGCATCTGATCAACAATTGGAATTATCAGCCGCAGGCCCGGCTCCTTAACGTTCGGCCGCACCCTTCCCAAACGGAAGACTACGCCGCGCTCGTACTGGTTGACCAGCCGCACACCCATCACCACAATAATAAAAACGATAAATAGTAGGATCCAGAAGCCAGCCATATTCCCTCCAGAATTTACACCCTCATTGTACGGCCCCGTTACTACTAAAAGCAAGGAATAAGCTTAGGCTGTGCCCTCAAGTTGCTTTAGGCGTTGTTCGTGATTGTCGAGGTCTCCGCTTTGAGCGGTGACGGCTTCCGCGATGCCGGGAATAAGCTCCGTGTGCCCTTGCATTTCGGTTATTTGCCCCCGCATTTTAGTCACGTGACCCTCAACGTCGACTAGCCTCTCATCCATTCGGTTAATTTGCCTTTTTAAACTAGATAGGCCAGAGGCAATCGCCTGCACTTCATTTAGTATTTGCTTAGACAGGAGCTGGCTCATAGTGAACTTATTA
Organism: Saccharimonadales bacterium (SeqCode); assembly: GCA_036276195.1. Taxonomy (GTDB): domain Bacteria; phylum Patescibacteriota; class Saccharimonadia; order Saccharimonadales; family UBA4665; genus DATBED01. Next base: position 1,633 of record DATBED010000091.1, read on the forward strand.
TAAATCTGACTGCTACGACCAAGCAATAAAAAATTAAATAAACATTAAATGGTGAAGTGGTGGAGATACGGGGACTCGAACCCCGGACCTCTTGTATGCCATACAAGCGCTCTAGCCAACTGAGCTATATCCCCAAGCTGATTTATTCTATCAATACAGAGGTAAAAAGCCAAGCTGTGAGGCCTGGCTTTGTCGTGCGCGCCCACCCGCGGCGGGTGGGTCCAAGTTTTGTTTTGGTTTTTGTTTCACGCGCCGCTTAGTGCGCACGAATACTTTTAATCATAATCATTTTGCTAATTTTGTCAAGGCTTTGGCCTCGGCCGCGCGAGGCATAACATACAGAGCTAGAATTAGGGCGAATAGCACGGCGAAACCGCACATAACGCTGGGAATTCCAGTGCGAGTAGCCGGGTTAACTATATTAGCGATGGCGGTCGGGATGAGAAAAGCCATCCAACCTAAAAGCAGGCCCCGGATAGCATTCAATTTGCGGCTTTTATTTTGCTGCATGAACTCGTTGGCCCAGCGAGCACCTAAGAAGATACTGGTGAAGATCCAGGCCATGTAAAGGACCCAGAATATGCCGCCGGCACGCGGCCGCAAGTGGAACACCACGTAATTCCCGGTACACTGATAGTTTTCAAATACCGCCGGAAAAGCCATGAAAAAGACAATGAAAGCGGCCATCGAAGCATAGGCCACGGTCACTAGCCGACCAACCGGTTTTTCAGCCACTTTATGTACTAAGTGGAGGCCCAACACCGGCAAAGTGGCGATGGCCGAGAAGCCCACCCGCGACCAAAATTCAGCGTGACCGACCGAACCGGTGCAGACGAAATATTCGGCTAACTGGAAGGTGGCCAACATTCCGAGTGTTAAAGTAGCTAAACGAACCAGGGGCGTCATTTTATAGCGCCAAACTGTGTAGATTGCCAAAGCCGATTCGACGACCATGGTGGCTATCATCACCGGTGGCGAGAAACAGTTTAGCCGGTTTTTTTGTCTCATCTAACCGAGTATAGCACGAGGATTTACTTGGCGAACAGGCCTAGTACCACGCCGATGATGACGGCTGTGGTTACGTGGCTAAGGGCGCTGGGCTGAAAATTTACCATGCAGTTTTGATGATTTTAAGTTTTTCACAGAATTTCGTTAATCGGTATACTTTCACTTCTTAGAAAAATCCGGTTTCACAAATTTTCGTTAAAAATTTAAAACCGAAATATCTAGGCCGAACTTAGGCTGACAAAAGCTTTAGGAACTCGGCTTCGTTGAGTTGTTTGATGCCGAGTTTATTGGCCTTGGCTAGTTTAGCGGCGCCAACATTGGCACCAACTACTAAATAGTCTGTGTCTTGGCCGACCGAGCTTTGAAAAGTGCCACCCAAGGAGCGGATTTTTTCGGCCGCTTCCTCACGGCCCATGCTTTCCAGCGCGCCGGTGACCACAAACTTTTTACCGCTCAACTTACCGCCGATTTGCTTGACTGGCTCCGGCCGTACGCCTAGTTTTTCGAACTTTTGCAGTAGTTTTTGGTTGCGCGGCTCGCTGAACCACTCCACTACCGCTTCGGCTACTACTTCACCGATTCCCTCAATTTCGGCCAGCTCATCGATAGTAGCGGCGGCTAGTTTATCTAATTCCCGAAAGTGGTTTGAAAGATCGATCGCCGTTTGGATACCAACGTGTCGGATACCTAATCCATAAACGAACCGGTGCAGCGGCGGATTCTTTTTGGCTTGGATAGCCGCAACCAGCTTGTTGGCGGAAACTTCGGCAAAACGATCCAGGTTCAAAACATCCTCAACTTTAAGCGTGTAAATATCAGCAATATCTTTAATGAGTCCGGCGTTAAGCAAGGCGATGACGTTTTTTTCGCCCAGGCCTTCAATGTCGAGGGCTTCTTTGCTGGCAAAATGCTCAATCCGCTTCCAGGCGCGTGATGGGCAGTGCTCGTTCGGGCAGCGCCAGGCGGCGTCTTCCGCTTTATACTTAACAAGTTTAGTGTTGCATTCCGGGCAGTGGGTAGGCATAACGAAGGGCTTTTCCGACCCGTTACGCAACTTAACCAGCGGTTCGACCACTTCCGGAATCACGTCACCGGCTTTGTGCACAATCACCGTATCGCCGATACGGATGTCTTTGCGATGAACCTCGCTTTCGTTGTGCAGGGTCGCCATTTGCACGGTACTGCCGGCCACCACGACTGGCTCTAACATGGCCACCGGCGTGGCCGTACCGGTACGGCCAATCGAGACGAATATATCCTTAACCTTGGTGGTGGCCTGCTCGGCGGCGTATTTGTAGGCCACGGCCCCGCGCGGGGCTTTGCCAACCACGCCCAAACGCCGATAGAGTTGGCGGTCATTAACTTTAATGACTAGGCCGTCGGTGTTAAAAGGCAGTTGCTGGCGCTTGGTTTCCCACTCATGGGCATAGTCAATCACTTGATCGATGGTCTTGAAAACCGGCGCCTGGCGATTTACTAAGAAGCCGAGCGAGCTCAGAGTTTGATAGGCCGAGAGGTTGGTTGGCACTTCGGCTGCAACATCGCGCAACAGATCATAAGCCCGAAAGTGCAATGGCCGACCGACCACTAACTTGGGGTCAAGCTGGCGAATGGTGCCAGCAGCCGTGTTGCGCGGATTAGCGAACAGCGGCTTGCCTTGTTTAGCCCGGCCTTCGTTCAGCTTAGCAAAGTCGGCTTTGTACATCACGATTTCGCCGCGCACCTCGGTGCGGCCCTGCAAAAAACCGGCGGATTCACGGCTGTGGCGCAGGCGCAGTGGTACCGAGTCAATGGTACGGACATTAGCCGTGACGTCTTCGCCGACAAAGCCGTCGCCGCGAGTGATGCCCCGTTGCAGCACGCCGTCTTGATAAACCAGGGCGGCTGCCAGCCCATCCATTTTAATGTCTACGAAATATTCCAGCTTGGCACTGCCAGGCAAGAACTTGATCACCCGCTCTTCCCAAGCGCGCAGTTCGTCATCGCTAAAAACGTCATTCAAGCTCAACATACGTGAGCTATGAGTAACTTGAGTAAAGCCCGGCAAGGGCGCGCCGGCCACCCGCTGGGTTGGCGAATCGGGTGTAATTAGATCGGGAAATTCGGTTTCTAGTTGAGTCAGCTCGTGCTTTAGGCTATCGGCGGCCGCCTCACTCATAATTGATTCGTCCAAAACATGGTAGTGATAGCGATAGTCGTTAATCAGGTCGCGCAATTTGGCCACCCGATCGGCCGCCTGCTTACTACTCATTCAATAGCTCCCGATACAGCGTGTACATATAGGTGTGGGCGGCAACCAGAGCGAACATCGTCAGCAAAAAGAAAATCCATTGGGCGAGCGGCGTCAGCCAAATAATAATCGGCACCATAATCACGGCCGCGACTACCAGTAAAACAATGGGCAAGCAAAGTACTTTGCGTAGCACCGTCCAACGGCGAAAGCGCACCAGTTCGCGGGCCGAACGCAAGGCTTTCAGCGGCGTCATATCTGGCAGGGTGACAATGTAAAGCGCAAATAACGACGAACTGAGCATGTAAAAGCTCCATAAAGCCAGCACGGCAAATACCAAAGCCCAAATCAACTTTTCGGCGGCATGCACGGCAATACCGTTGTTAATTACCGTGCTATAAAGCGTGGAACCGACTAAGAATGGCAGCAGCTGCAAGCCGATCACCAACAACACCAGTATGAAAGGCACCAGCGGATAAATGCCGCGGTAGTAAGCATCCCGAATGCGCAGCTGCGCGCCGGTAAAGACTTGGCGCAAAGCCCAAATCACCGCCAGACTGGTCAGTAACGCCAAGAAAAGCTGGTAAGCACCGGCAGTTTGGCTGGAACCATTACCGGCCGAACCAACTAACACGGCAAAAATGCTCAAACTAGAGGCCAGAGCACCTAAGTGTCCGGTAAAGACTTGGTTAAGTTGGCCCTTTAAGCTGCCGACGTCGGTGCTACTAGCCAACCCTTGCACCAAAATTAGGTTAAGCAAGCCGTAAACCAGGGTTATGCCAATAAACAGCTTCCTATTCTGCCATAGAACGTCGCCAGTGGCCTTGGTCAGCTTCCAGGCGCTAGGCAGCTTAACCGGGTGTTTATAGCGCAGTCTCTGCCAGCGCCCCTTCGGCGGCTTCAACTGACGCGGCTTAGCCACAGATTTTTGGACAGGCCTAGCCTTGGGCTTAGAAACAGACTTAGTTTTTACCGAAGCCGTTTTCTTGGCCGTCACCTTCCCGGATTTTTTCGCCATGCCCCCATTATATCTAAGGACAGTGAATTAACTAGGCTATAGCCAGCTGTTTTTCAACGTCGGTCAAATCAATCATGGTATCAATCATAGTAGCCCCGCCTGCCAAGTCAGGCAACAAAAACAGCAATTATTATGGCAAAATTTAATAATTTTTTAATCTTTTTGGGGCATGACGCTGCTGGCTTGGGTCTACCTGTTAAATGTATATACACTTTTGAGAATTAACAGGGGTAATAATTCTTATTTGTACATACATTTAGTAGGTAATGTTGGGGGACTGCTGTGTAGGCGGGCGATGCGGTCAGCAATTGGCTAGGCGTGAGCATCCATGTTGCGCAGGCGAGCGATACGGTCGGCGATTGGAGGATGAGTGTCGAACAGGC
>DATBED010000092.1:0-2171 GCA_036276195.1 Saccharimonadales bacterium (SeqCode)
TATTTCAGCACCACAAACCCGGTTTTGTGTTTAGCAACTCCATTTACAACATAATCCAGCGAGTAAAAATATGTTCCCGGCAATTGCATGGCGCCGGTTTTGTTCGAATGTCCGTCAAATACTTTGGTGCTGTTATCATAATTCCGCGTTTCAAAAATCAGCTGCCCCCCACGGTTTATGATCTGTAATTTATTATCCGGATAATTGGCAATGTTTTCTATGATGAGAAAATCATTTATTCCGTCGCCGTTCGGCGATACGCCCGGGTGTACGGTGATCTCATCGCCTATCATTTGCGGCCTTTCAACCGGGTTGGCTACGCTTACCGGGTCGTAAACGCTATTAGCGGTGGTCGAACGCGTTACGGTTACCTTGTAAGTTTTTTTGTTGGTGCCGTTTTGAGCAGTTACTACAGTATTAATAACATTTGCTCCTAAGTTTAACGTTATACTTTGCGATGCACTGCCCGATGCTACAGTTACGCCATTTACGGTTATTGTTGAGGTAGGCACACCCGTTTTAGGCGTTAAGGTAATGGATGTTACAGAATTGAGTACGGCCGCAGTGTAGGTGGTAGTGGTGCTTACAAAGGTGGGTGTCAGCACCCCATCGCTCAACTTCAAACTGGAAAGTGTAGAATTACTGGATGGTGCCCTGGTCACTGTTACCGTATACGTATCTTTGGTTACACCATCCTGCGCGGTTGCAACGGTGGTGATGGCGTTTGCACCCACTGCCAACGGAATAGCTGCCGACGCCGTGCCCGAACTTACTGCCACGCCATTTACGGTTACGGTTTCACTTGCATCACTAACGGTGGGCGTTAGGGTTATAGTGGTTACCGTATTGTCTACCGCTGCTGTGTAGCTGGTGGTCGCTGTGGCAAATGCGGGTGCGATGCTTGCACTACTCAGGGTAAGGCCCGACAGCGTAGCGATGGTTAATGGCGTCCGCGTTAAGTTTATGGTATAGGTTTGTTTGGTAACCCCGTCTTCTGCAGTTACTACGGTAGTAATCAAGTTTGAACCGTAGGCTAACAGTATATTACCCGATGCCGAACCGGATGCCACCGTAACGCCGTTTACCTTTACCGTAGCGCCAATATCGCTGGTAGCAGGCGTCACTGTTGTCGAACCCACCGCGTTAGCTACCGACGCGGTATAGTTGACCGTTGCCGGTGCAAATACCGGGCTTAGTGTTCCCTGGCTGGTAGCAAGGCTGGCAAGTGTGGCGTTTGTTGATGCCGCAACTTTTATATTCACAGTTGCCGTACCCACTCCGCCACTGTTATAGGCCTTAATGGTGTAGTTGGCAGCCGGGCTTGTAGCAGCAGCAGTGCCACTTATAGCGCCCGTAGCACTATTAAAAATTAAGCCGGCAGGTAAAGCCGGGCTAATAAAATAACCACCTACCGGAACTATTTTCTCCACGGCATTGGTTCCACCGTCCGAAACGTATAAATTTCCGGTGGCATCTATTGCTATACCGCTGGGATAAAGAATGCCTGAACTGATAACAACCGCGGCGCCGCCGCCTGCGGGTATCCGTTTTACCTGGCTGTTAAGCTCGTCAGCTACATAAACATTGCCCGCTGCATCGGTGGCTAACCCAACCGGGTCGAAAAAGCCGCCGGCAATTATCATGGGCGAGCCGCCGGATATCGGTATCTCCTTCACGGTATAATTACCACCGCCGGTATCGCCTACGTAAACATTTCCGTAAGTATCAACAGCTATCCCCGAAGGGCCGCTAAACCCTGAACCAATGGGCACAAGTGTGCCTGTGCCGGCGGGTATTTTGTCCACAATGTTGCTACCATAGTTGGTTACGTATAAATTGCCGGTTGCGTCTATAGCTATGCCGTCCGGATTATTAAGCCCCGTGGCGATAGTTACATTCGAGCCGCCTGCAGGTATCTTAACGATGGAATTGTTACCTTTATCTAATACAAACACATCGCCGGCCGCATTAGCAGCAACAGCCACCGCAAGACCGAAACCCGAGCCGATAGTGGTTACCGGCCCCCCGCCAACCGGGATCTTCTTTACAGCAAAATTATCAATATCGGCAACATATATATTCCCGGCTGCATCCCTGCACAGGCCGCCAACATTATTAAAGCCCGAGGCTAATGTGATGTGTGTGTTGCTATAGGCTTGCGCGGCAACCCT
>DATBED010000093.1:0-2613 GCA_036276195.1 Saccharimonadales bacterium (SeqCode)
TGAGTATCCGGACCATCTCCATCCGCTAGTCGTAGATGTGGCTGCCGAGAGGACGCTGGGCGGCGGCCATGTATGGCTTGAACATGCATCGCTTGAAGTAGCGAGCCATGGTCGCCACGAGGCAGCCGGCACAGCCAGTCAAGCACCATCCGAGAGTGGACAAGTCGTCCTCCTTCCTACGTCGGGTCGGTGTGATCGGAGCTAGCGCAGCTTGTAAAGCGACGCTACAACGACCACTAAGACAATGCCGATCGAGTAGTACACGGGATCGACCAGCCGGACTAGCTCGTAGAAACCGAACGCTACCGCACCGGCAACTACAAGGATTGCGAGTGCCATGATTGCGGCGATCCGGCTCGCCATCCTTTCAGCAGCCATGGTTTCACATGGCGCGCGCGGCGTATGAGACATCGAAGCCATTGTTCCTCCAAGTTGTAGTGTGTGCGGACCGACAGGCCCGCACCAACACGCAAGACGGGTGCGGATTTCCCATCAATCAGGCTTCCGATTATACAACCAAACCGCTTATTTTTCAAGGCAGGACAAATATTGTATAATTACGTGTAATGAATAAAGAACAGCTGGTTCAAGAGACCAAATCAAAACTGACGGCCGCCACCGAACATTTTAAGCAGGAAATCGGCAAAATCCGCACCGGCCGGGCCCATCCGGGCATGCTGGATGGGATTATGGTAGAAGCCTATGGCCAGCCGATGCCTCTTAAAGCCGTGGCCAGTGTTACTGCTCCCGAGGCTCAGCTGCTGCAAATCACCCCGTTTGACGCAAATAACGTCAAGGCTATCTCCGAGGCGATTTCTAAAGATGAATCGCTTGGCTTAAATCCGGCCGACGACGGCCGGATAGTCCGCATCCAGATTCCGCCACTGACTGAGGAAACCCGCCAGCAGATGGTCAAAGTACTGCACCAAAAACTGGAAGAATCAGCCATTGCCGCCCGCGGCGCCCGCCACGAAGCCTTGCGCCAGGCCGAGCAAGCCGAAAAAGACAAACAAATCGGTAAAGACGAGCTTTTCCACCTGGAAAAACAAATCGATGAACTTTTGGCCCGCCAAAAAACCGAAACCGAAGATATTACCAAAAATAAAGAGAAGGAAATTCTAACAGTTTAGCCTCAGCTAGGCTTTATACTATAAACACATGCAGATTCTGGTTTTTATTGTCGGCATATTACTCTTCATTGGCCTGGTATTGGTTCACGAGTGGGGGCATTTTATTATGGCCCGCCGCAACGGGGTGGATGTCGAGGAGTTCGGCTTGGGCTTTCCGCCGCGGGCCTGGGGTAAAAAGCTCAAATCCGGCATGATGCTGAGTTTGAACTGGCTGCCGCTGGGCGGCTTTGTCAAACTAAAAGGCGAGAATGATTCTGATACCCGCAAAGGCAGCCTGGGAGCGGCTTCTTTAGGAGCTAAAACCAAGATTATGCTGGCCGGCGTGACCATGAACCTGCTGGCCGGGCTATTTATCCTGACTATTTTGGCTTTGATCGGCATGCCTAAACTGCTGACCCAAGATAACGTCGGCCAGGACCAGTTTACGGTAGCCAGCGATACCAAAGTTATTCGCCAAGAAGTATTGACCGGCGCCGTTCAGCCCGGCTCGCCGGCCGCTAAGATCGGCCTAAGAGGCACCGATCAGCTGATTAGTGTTTCTAACGGGGCTCAGACCCGCCAGTTTAATACACCCGAGCAGATTCATGCCGCCACCCTGGTATTTGCCGGCCAAAAGGTTAAGCTCACCTATAAACGCAGCGGCCATATTCTGACTAGCAATGTCCAGTTATTGAGCAAGAATGTAGTTCAGGCCAGCTTAAAAACCAACGACCCCAAAGGCTACCTGGGAATTGTCCCGACCAGCCTGCAGATTCAGCGCAGTACCTGGAGCGCGCCGGTGGTGGCCGTCGGCTTAACCAAACAAATCGTGGCCTTGACCTTCCAAGGGCTGGGACACGCCTTTGCTGGGTTGGGTTCAGCCATCGCCGGATTGGTGACCAACAACCACCAGGCCCGGACTAACGGCCAAAGCCAAGCCAGCTCGCAAGTCGGCGGCCCGGTGGCTATCGGCGTGGCCCTGTGGGATTATGGCTACCTGGGCATTAATTTCATGCTGTTTTTGATAGCTCTTATTTCTTTGACTCTGGCCTTGATGAACGTCTTGCCGATTCCGGCGCTGGACGGCGGCCGCTTGACTATGATGCTGGTTTCACGCGGGATTTTCCGCCGGCCGCTGGCCCGGGCCACCGAAGAATGGATAGTCGGCGCCAGTTTCTTCTTAATCCTGGCCCTGGTGGCCTTAATTACCGTAGTCGATGTCAAACGCTTCTTCTGAGCTTGAGCCGGCCGCAGCCAGACGCCAATGGTTTTTTAAGAAATCACCCAAAAAATCCGAAAATCTGGGCCGGCCGCTCCGGCTGGTAATTAACACCCTTTTGATTTTCTTGGCCAGCCAGCTGCTGGCCATCTTTATTGTCGGCATCATCTACGGCCTGGTACGGCCCGGCGTCCATGCCAGTCTGGATAACTCGGTGGTCGCTCAGTTCTTTTATATCTTAATCGCCGAAGGCCTGGCGGCCTGGCTGGTCATCAGAATCGTCAA
>DATBED010000094.1:0-12327 GCA_036276195.1 Saccharimonadales bacterium (SeqCode)
TCAAATTAGCTCGCCCTTTCTAAGAAATTGGCACCTTCAACTTTTTAACGAAATTTTGTGAATCCCCCAAAACCAACACCTTAGGAATAAACCGTTTCACAGAATTTTGTGAAAAACTTAAAAGCGGTGAAAGTTTAGTAGGAAACCCCAATGCCATTTTGACAACATCACCCCTGTTTGTTATAATACGCAAACCACTCGACGCGGGGTGGAGCAGCGGCAGCTCGCGTGGCTCATAACCACGAGGTCGCAGGTTCGAGTCCTGCCCCCGCAACCATTTTGAAATCACCTCTGTTATCACGACGGAGGTTTTTGTTTACATAAATGATCTTAAGAAGTTAATTGGCTCCAGTCCTGCTTGGTCAATTTGATACTATTAAATGATGAGAAATATTACCCATTTACGACTACCATTTAAAGGTAAATGGTACGTTAGACAGGGTGGCGATACGAAAAAATTAAATTATCATCGTAGCCATGTTGTACAACGAGGAGCGTTCGACTTTAGCGGCTATGGTTCTAATAATAAGTCATACAAAAGTAAGGGTTTAAAAAATGAAGATTATTATGCTTTTGGCGCTGATGTTCTGGCTCCGGCAGACGGCGAAGTTATTGAAGCAGTACAAGGTATAAGAGACAATCAGCCTGGCCAGACCAATCTCTTTGCAGTAGGCGGTAACTACGTCTTGATTGAGCATAGGGCGAACGAGTATTCATTTATCGCACACTTAAAGCAGGGGAGTACCTTAGTAAAAACTGGAGAGAAAGTAAAAGCTGGGCAGAAACTGGGTCTTTGCGGCAATTCTGGTAACTCATCTGAGCCACACATACATTATCATCTTCAAAATTCAGATGTTCATAGTAAGTTTGAAAAGACCAAAATCAAGCCAGTAGCTATAGGAATAAAAGTTTACTTTTCAAATGTGACAGTGCTACGCAAGAACCAGTTGTATAACAGAAAATTAGTATCCCCAATAAAAGACGATATAGTGGGTTCTAGTATTGCTAGGTAGAGTAACTTAATAGGTGGCCACCTCTAGAAAGCTCTTCCCATCTGCTTAACTCCGACAGGAGGTAGTTCCAATTCGAATGTACCTGGGCAACCATATTGAATAACAGATAGAGATTCGTTTTGCAACGAGCCTCTTTTTATTTTCACCTCTGCTATTTTGGTTCTAAAACTTATTTGGTATGATATGTTGACATGTTATAATTTTAATTATAGAATATTTAATCATGATAGGATGCGAACAGCAAGCTAGCCAAGCCCTGCCAGAGCAAGACCCTACTACGAAAGCCGTTGCAGCCATTAAGCGAAATACTGGCTTACTACTGAGCGGAATATTCAAAAATCCTAACATAGACAAAGGGCGATGGGGTGATGGGTATTTGAGCCTCCGCTTAATTTCAAAAGATGGTTCAACGGGCTTAAGTAAAGGTCTTCGATTGAGAGCAAATGGCTCGTATGAAAAAGCAAGTGGGGAGCCGGCTTACAGCGATGATTCTGGAAAGTTTCCGGTCGCATACGGTAGCAATAGTATATCGTGTACATTTATTGAGGCGTTCTCGAGTGATAACTTTAACGTTCAGGAATTGCGATGGAATGCAGAGGGGCACGGAATGCCGCTCTTGACTGAAGAAGGCATCGCTAATGCTGCTGTAAGTACTATAATTGGTGGTTATCGAGGCGACCAGGCTCGTTATCACCAAGCAAGATTGTTTGGTGTAGAACCAGAAGACTTTGTGTTATTTGATGGCTTTGCAGATGCTAATCGAGTTAACGCTTTATTTGGTCAGATATTTGCAGCTAGTCTGGTAGATAACTTCCAGCCAACCTAAGATTTAAGTCGTCCTGACTGTATGTATAAGCATAGTTCTAGTATGGCTAGGCAGAGTATGCTAAGAAGTTGTTTTCTCTGTTGAGACTCTTCCATCTACCTAGCTCCGATAGGAGTTGGTTCCAATTCGAATGTACCTGGGCAACCAAATGATACTACTGTCCTCTTCGGAGGACGTTTTGCTTATACGGGATCAATAAATGCGAAATTTCGTTAGGTTCCAAACATAGCTTCGGCCCCTAATGGGGGTTTACATAGAGTTTACATAGAACTTTTTTCAGTTGACATAGAATTTACATAGCGTATAATTGCAATTATGAAACGCGACCAAATTATAAAAATTGTATTACAGCTTGCTGCTCAAGAAGATAAGTTTCAGGTATCTAATGTACTCGAAGCCTTGGGCGAAGGGTATGCGAGTAGGCAGCATGTATCAGGTGTTTTAAATGACTTAGTCACTAGAGGGTCTTTAGTTGTCGCGGGCTCAAAGAGGTTCACATTTTATGCACTTCCCTCCAAGGCCGATAAATTGATTGATAAAGAAACCCGCGTCCTGACTAATAAGAATTTGACAGACCACGAAGTATACGAGGGACTTATCTCTAAAGTTGCACTTGCAAAGAGGCTTAATGAGAACACGGGTAGCATAGTTAACTTTGGATTTACAGAAATGCTTAACAACGCCATTGAACACTCCGAATCGAAGCAAATAAAGGTAAAGTTGTATCGAGATGGCCGCGATGTTATCTTCACTATTAGAGACTTTGGCGTAGGTGTATATGAAAACGTAAAGGCAAAGTACAAGCTCCAGTCAGACTTAGAAGCTGTTCAGGAACTATTAAAAGGCAAGACAACTACTGCGCCAAAAGCTCATTCAGGTGAAGGAATCTTTTTTACCTCGAAAGCTGCTGACGAATTCGTGCTAGAGAGTTTTGATACTCGTTTGAGAGTAAATAATAATATCGACGATGTCTTTGTAGAAACAAGAGAGAGAAGGCTTAAAGGCACTAAAGTAACTTTTAGAATTAATTTACACAGTTCTAGACATTTAAGTGAGATCTTTCAGCGATTTTATACTGATCCGGAGAGCTTTGCATTCGATAAGACGGTTATCATGGTAAAACTCTATACCATGGGAACAGTCTATGTTTCGCGTTCTCAAGCAAAGCGGGTTCTGAGCAATATTGCGAAAAAATTTAAGGTTATTATTTTAGACTTTGAAAATGTGCCGACAATTGGGCAAGCATTTGCAGATGAAATATTTAGAGTTTTTAGTGCCAGACATCCAGAAATAGAAATCCGGACTGAAAATATGAACGAGAACGTAGAGTTTATGATTAAAAGGGCTCAATCAACAGGCCAGATGTTGACCTAGAGGCTACATAGACAATTAGGCGGTTTACATACAATCCATAAGTCTCTAAGTCAATTGACAGCTTCACTCCAGCGTAATATTTCAAGGCAAATGAGGTTCAATTCGATTGTATGTACTCAACCATTTTGAAATCACCTCTGTTATCACGACGGAGGTTTTTGTTTATCAAAAATCCTCTAAGAAGTTACTTGGTTCCAGTCCTGTTTGGTCAATTTGCTCATGGTTTTATAGGCCATTCATGGTAGATTTAGCTTCAGGAGTGGATTATGCTAATTAACGAATTTTTAGAAAAACACGCAGATGCACTAACTATGGCATTTGGGGAACACGAACTAGAAAGAGCTGATTCCGTAGAGGAAGTGATAGACCCCTTTGTCAAGGGGCAACGCATAGAAGGTATAACACTTGCAGCCACTGAATTAGCAGATTACGCATTGCTGTCCATAGGGAGCAGTGTCCTCGGGCTAGCAGCCGCAAGACACGGCATTATTGCTTTGGATTCAATTGTAAAGCGCTCAGGTCGGAGAAAGCAGGTTCAGCTTGCAATGTGGAAGAGTACTACTCCTCCACATTTTAGTGCAGTTCTCTCTGATAGATTAGGCGAAGATGTTATCTACAAGTCATCTGACACTTTAGACACTGTACCTATTGATTCGGAGTTAGATCCTAAATCATATCTAGAAACAGAAATACTACCAAGATTTCGGCGCGTAACGGGAATAGGGGTGTCTTACTGGACTGAGAATAGAGTCACCATCCATGGTACCAGGGGCCTATTAGAAGTTGAAGACCGTGAATCATTGACAATACGTGCTGCTGGCTACGGAGGCGCTCTAAGCATATTCGCACTTAATCCATTTAGTGCTGTTGCTTTTCAAAGCGAAGAGAGGTTATTAGCAGGCAGGCTTGATTTAAGTGGCGCTGTTCCTATGCAAGCGAGATTACAGCGGCCTGAATCACTAACGCCTTAAGTAAGTTCTAGGCTCGCTAGGCAGAGTAAGCTAAAATGCTGCTATGGCAGAGCAAAAGAGAGAAGGCCAATATAATAATTCGTTGAACTGGCTATTGGCCACACCTGTAATTACGGTAGCTATAGCTTGGGCAAGCAATGTTATCACCGGTAACCGCATACTTATTTATCCCATCCATTTGGTTGCATTTGCGTGTGTGGCTTATCTCTACTGGGCACAAATAAAGTACCTCAAAGCCTACTATCCTCATAAAAGAATAGACTTTCAAATTTATATCATGCTGGTAGCGTTATGTGTGCCTTTTGTGGGAATTTACCTAGGTGATTATGGGGGAGCGTCTAACTTTCAGGTTGCGGCAAACGGCCTGCGTTCCGACATAGAAGCCGGACTTATATTAGGGGGAGTTCTGGCTTCTTTGTACCTGTTTGTCAGTGCTATTAGTAATGCTTTTTATATCAGAACTGGTGGAAAGAATAGTATCCTGCGAGTTCTTGGTAAGATTTTGTATGTGCTGGGTTATATAGTTGTGGCCGCCGTAACCTGGTTTGGCTACTCATTAGTTTATAGTCTTCACGACCCATCCACAGAGTAATGTTGAGCGATGCCATAAAAACCGGGCGTTCGTTCTCTAAAGGTTCCAGGGCGCAAAATATCATCTATTCCGGAACGTTGGCTATGATAGCCGCATACAGCCAGCATGGATCTACCGCGAGAGGGCTGGCATGCTATTTACTAATCATGTTGCTGTATGCCGTTGCCACAAACTTTAATAACATTTCCGACCTTCAGACCGATATCCTGAACAAAAGAAACGATAATCCATTCATAACAAGTGCCCTTAAGCGTTATGAGCTCACACTGTTTATTTGCGTATGCCTACTGTGCATAGTGGCGCTTCAGTTTAGTATGCGGCAGCCGGGTACTGCAATTGTCACCGCATCGTACCTAGTTCTTTCGTACATATATTCTGATTCGTTTTTTAGATTAAAATCCCGAGGCCTGCTCGGTACGGCACTGCTTTGTATTTGCTACGGCACGCTGCCATTGCTGTTCGGGTTTCTTCAGGGTGCACTAGTTCAGCCTCACTTAATGATAGAGTTGGCGTTATTCATGCCACTTTCTATAGCGCCACTTATACTTGCCAAGGACTACAAAGATTATAAAGGAGACAGACTTACTCATAAAAAAACTCCTCTGGTGCTGCTTGGCTCTAAAAGACTATTCCTTTTGGCAAGTAGCCTAGCGCTTGTATCTGTTATTGCCTATGCCATTTTCGTAGTTACACATCATGTCAACTTGCTAATTGGTTTTGCAATTGCCGCCAGTTACTTCGTGCTAACACGCCAGCTTCATACCGGGAAGGGCCACATGACAAGACTATACAAAACTGCTCTATTTTTAAGCCTTCTTGCAATGCCAGTGTCAACGCTCTACGGTTAATTCTGGAGGTCTAGGGTTGGGGGAAGGGTTTAGGCATTGAAGGAATTGGCGGGGCCATGAGGTCTTGATTTTCCAACTGGAGGGCGTTTGGAGCATAGATGGTTATAGACAGGTTATAAGACCGGGGGAAGCAGAGCGTATTGCAGTTCCTTTGCCAGTCAAACTGGCTAGTATCAATTAAGAGGTTTCCCTTGTTCGCGGTGGTCTTAATGGTAGACAGGTTCGGGTGGCCGAAGTAGTTTAAGGCTACATAGTATTTATTAGACTGCTGGAAGTTAATTGAATCCGTGCCTATAGCGTCGGCACTTACAGAATTAAACGGCGCGATGGAACGCAGAACCGTGTGAGTATTCACGTTATACCTATCACGGACATTGGGGTAAATGTTGGCCGCTAAAGCACCGCCGGCCGCCAGGCCAATAAAGAGCAAGCCGATTAACACTCCGGTTATCCAGGTGCGAATTGGCCATTTTCGGCGGAAAATAGCTATGCCAAGCAGCATAGTGAACAGACTCACCAAAGTTACGGTGGCCACGGCAATGTGTAGCACTAACTGCTCACGAAAACCAACAGGGAAAATATTATCACGCAGCCAAGCACCACTGTTCGCTAAGAAGTAAGTTTCGCCAGCGATTAATCCGAATAAAGCAGTTAGCCCCAGCAACACGAAGGCTAAACCTACAACCTTTAAAAATAAACTAAATACCGTATTTACTGGCTCTGCCAGATTTTTGTGTATACGTTGGGCTGTGCCTTTGACATCGGCGTTACTAACAACCTCCTTAAGGCCCTCAACCGTAACGGGCTTGCCAGCCATTTGCAAGCGGTCGCTAGACGTTCTGACTTCGGGTACGAGCAGCCACAGTAAAATATAGAGTAGTACCCCCCACCCAAAGGTAACAAATACCAGGAATACAAACAGTAATCTGACGAGTAATACGTCTAGGCCAAAATACTTAGATAACCCAGCTGCCACGCCGGCTATCATGGCGTTGTCGGGGTCGCGGAAAAGCCGTTTACCGGTAGCCGGTTCGGGGGCGGCCAAGTCAGATTCACTGTCATTTTCTCTAAATTCGTCTGGGCTGCCCAACTGCTTTATTAAGAAGTCTACGTCTTCTGCCAAAACCACTTTATTGTTGTCGATGCCGCGTTCTGTCAGCAGCTCCGCCATCCGGAGCTCTATTTCGTTAACAATCTCCTTGTCTTCTACCTGTTTGGTTATGGCGTTTAAGTAGCTTTTTAGTTTATGATGCGCATCAAGCGAAATGGTAAAGGCTTGGCGTCCCAGGTGTACTTTAGTTATCTCGTTCATTTGGACTTTCCTTTCTCTAAGGCATTAATTGAAGCGTGCAGGCGGTGGTAGGTACTTTTTAGCTCTTTCAATAATTCTTTGCCGTCATCGGTTAACCAGTAGTATTTACGTGGCGGCCCTTGTTCGCTTTCTTGCCATTCATAAGCCAGGATTTTATCTTTAGCCAGCCGGTTCAATAGGGGATACAAAGTACCTTCCACAACAATTAATTCAGCCGCGCGGAGGGCGCGAATGATCTCAGAAGTGTAGACCTTGCCGTCTTTTAGTAGTAAAAGTGCGCAATAAACTAACATACCCTTGCGCATTTGGGTTTCGGATTGACCGAGACTATTATCGTCACTAGTTCCGTTCATTTAGTACTATGCTATACAAGGTAGATGGTAATGTCAAGTATTTAGATAAGGGCTCGAAGGGGCCACCAAGCCTTAATTGCTTAGGGCTTTTTGGCAGGCCAGGCAGTAGCCTTGAATCTCTATCTGGTGTTCCGCCGGTTTGAAGTTATGGGTGGCCGCCAAGTTAGTAATAAATGCCTCTAGCTCAGCTTCGTTAATAGGAATTACCTTTTGGCAGTTTAAGCAAGTTAGGTGATGGTGGTGCTCGGTGTACTTGTCGCTCAGCTCAAGCTTGTACTTCCAGCCGATGTTAACGCGTTGGACTACTCCCAGCTCTTCAAAAATAGAGATAATCCTATAGAGGCTGGCGCGGTCAAGCTGGCCCTTGGCTAGGTCGTATAGTTCGTACATGCTTAGCGGTTCCTTACCCTCGAGCAGTTCGAACACAAACAAGCGTTGCTTAGTCACGCTCAGGCCATTTTCTCTTAAAACTGTTGCAATATCCTGATTTTTTCGCGACATTTCCGTAACTATAGCACTTTTTGCGACCTATTTGCAATAATCACTTCGCTGGGTAACTATAATATACCCGTTTACTTGCGATTGCGTGTGGAAACTGTTACCAAGCTAAGATTTGCTTTACAATAGTTTGAATGGCGCTGAATGCAACTTCTAATTCGTCTGGCCAGACTACCACGCAAAGCCCGCAATCGGCGGTTGGCTCAAGCGTAGGCGGTGCCCAAACCGGCGGTGTACAATCTGGCACACCCAATAATCTTCTGACCAGTTCGAATGGTATATCGCTATCTAGTACGGCCCTGACAACAGTTAGTCTTAACCCGGGTACTACAACTGCGACATCTACAACTACAGTGCCATTGGCTTCACCAGCCAAGCACCATATAAATAGTGTTTTGTTAGGCTTTTCCGGCCTATTAATTGTGGTGGCAATTGTGCTGTTTTGGGTAGCTAGCCGTTCAGTAAAAAGCACAACGTAAGTCATAGTTTAGGCTTGCCAGTAACCCAGCATAAGCGTTATTATTGATGTGAGATCAAGCGAAGCATAACAATCTAGAGTACATAATTTGACAAAATAACAAATTGGTGTATAATAAATAGTGTTTCGTGATCACAAACAAAAACCATCAAAATAAAAAGTAAGGAGCTTTAGCATGAAAGCTAGTAGTGGGCTGACGTTTGAACTAGCTTCCGCTGATGCTAGTCTATTCGTTAAAATCGATAGGCTGATCAAGAAGTTATAAGCCAAAGCGCCAGAAGGAAAAAGTCCGGTCTAAACAGCCGGACTTTTTCTATGCATCATGTAACGCAGGCTGTACTTACGAATCAGCAACAACACCAGAGTAATTATGTAGAACCACCAAACGTAAAGGAACCAGCCCATATGCAGTTGTGTGCCTAGCCGCAGACTGTGATAGGCAATAGCCAACATGGCCAGATCACTTGAATCACGCAGCCAATGCCACCACTTTCGATCTCCCCAAACTCGATGTAACTCAAAAGCTAAGAAAACCAGCAAGCTGGCAGAGCCCAGCAGGGTAACCCAACCTAAACCAGGCGCTACATAAGACTCATAACTATGCGGCGGTAAGCCGAAACCATCGCGGTAGCGTTGGTAAATCAGCAACCCAGGATGCAACAAGATTAAGACTAACACCACCCAGCCGGTAATAGTAAAATATGGTTTTAAAGAAGCCTTGCCCACGCCAAACTGGTCACGGCCAGCCGCTATGGCATAATGCGTCCACATTAGGCTGTAGGCAACCAGGCCCAACAAAGGGAAGAGAACGTAGGCCGAGATCGGCGTTAGGTGCCAGCCATAATAACTGCCCCAAGCAGTTATTGCCAAGACAGATACCAGGGTTCCTAGACCAAAAGCCGCTATGAGCGGCATCGACACTTGCTTCATATTGGGGCCTGTTTATAGCTATATCATAGCTTGTGGTGCCAAAAGTTTCTATGACTTGCTTCATAGTACGCCCAGGCCAGTCGGGCCGTCATAGCCGGTTGCGGCCCGGCACAGATAACTGCCGCAACTGCCATTACTACCGCTGATGATATCTCGGATAACGCCAGTCGAACCAGTGTATAGTTGCGCCGGCAAGTTCGTAGCTTGTGAAGCGGCCACCATGCCGGCCACTAAGGGTGCGGCCAGACTGGTGCCACCAACAGTAAACCAACCACTCCGCCCGCCACTGGCATAACTATCGTAAATGGCCGCCCCGCTGGCCGGATCAGCGTCGGCAGCTATATCGGCAATGCTACGCATTTGGCACTTTTTATCATGCTGCCAAGCCGGTTTATTCTCGTAAGCACTGCAACCACTCCCGGCACCTTCCCAGGCCGTCTCACTTAAGACCTTGCTGCCGCTCATCTTGAGGGTAGTGCCGCCGACGGCCACAATATTGTTGTTGGCTGCCGGGTAATTTGTGCCGTAGCCGTTATCGCCGGAGCTTACTAATACAATCACTCCAGCTTTACGGTAACGACTGTCATAGGCTGTTTCGCCGGTATATTCCGGGCCGCCGTAAGAGTTAGAAACAACCTTGGCGCCGTTGCTAATAGCGGTTGCCGCCGCCGTGCTTAAATTAGTCAGGCTAGGTGAGTTGGCTTCGTACAGGCTAATGCGGCACGAGGAGCACATTCCATGCACCGATTCGACATCCAAGCTAGCCTCAACTGCCCAGCTGCTGTTGGTGGCCGGGTAACTAGTACCCCCACGCTGATCTAGCTTTTCAAAACAGCCTAATTGGGCAGCGCTAGTGCAGGTGGGCAACACCGGCAAACCAAAAGTTTTGCTAAAAACAGCTAAATCACTTGCAACAGTAGGCGCATCGTAAGCTACAACTATACCCGCTTTGGTTGCGGCCGCGCCGCGGGAGCCGTAAGCAGCCTTAAAAGCTGCCGGCGAATAGCCCTGAGGGGTGTGACTTGTCATTGGCTCGACTCCATCACTATCTGTTAAGACTATGGCGTGACAGCGGGCTGTGCCTGCTGTAGCTGCAGTCGAACAGACTTTTCGGGAATGCGATAAGGCAGCCGTATGCCCGCCAAAAACTAAACTTATATTCCAGAAAAAAGTCACTAACAGCAATAGGTAACGTCTCATAGGACTCTCCTTTTAATTAATTTGTAGACCCATCCTACTGCTGGTCTTTTGGCTTACCAAATAGTTTGTCGATTAAGATTACAACAATCAGCGACTCATCTGTAAAAGATTAAAAAGTTATTAAATCCAGGATTTATATAAGCTAGCCCAAGGTTAGTTTTATTCTTTGTCTTTTCTATGAAGAATAACGTCTTTGCCACGTGCCATGTCCTTCAAGACTGTGTCTAGCACTCGTGTGTTCTGGACGTGGTTACGGTAAATAGCGACCAGCGTTCCAATTATGGCGAATTCGGTAATGTCGCCTCCAATTCCCGACCAAAAATTATACATATGTGTCGAAAAAGCGTCTTGACCAAAGTTGACGCCCATAAAGTCCATTAACCAGTGCCAGATATGTGCCATATGATTTCGAGCCTATTATAACAAAACCCGCAAATGAGGAAGCCTTACCAACCTGAATCTCAAAACCCCCAGGAATAGACTTCATCTACTTCTAAAAGACACTGTCGAGATAGTAAGTAGTACTTACTAAGTCGACAGCGCAACAGAGAGGTGAATTGAGCAGGAGTTTTGAGACTCAGGGTTACCATCAACCCGCTAGTTTATGGCGAAATAATCGCCTAACGCATCCTTTAAAACGTAATCTTTAAATTCATTTAAGGCTTTCGGATGTAACTCGCCACTTTGAGCAAGGCTGTCAGAGCCACATAATATGTATCTTATAGGGGGTTCTCCCTTAGATAGTGATATTGTTCCCGCGCAGACGAGCTTGCCACTGTATGTCATTGCTGTATCTGGTTCTTCCAGTAGCCTAGAGTACATGGCAGCGTGTGATTCACTGGCGGTAAATACGGGCATTATTCCATCTACTACAACAAACTTTACCGTGGACTCTCGTTTATGATTTGACGGCCCTTCCACCAACTCCTTTACTTGCCGGTCAAATAGGTCAAGATCAAAAGTGTCTGGGCCGTTTAACTTAATGGGAAAAAAGGGTATGTTCTCATCTGTCTTGGTCATTTTTTCTACAGTAGCAGACATAATGTTATATTATATAATAATCTATGTTAAAAACCTAATTAACGGCTAATCAAACGCTCAAAATTAATTGGGATCCATCTGATCTGGGGCTTCTGGCACATAGGGTGCGTCAGCCACTGCTCCAGCAACCCAAAATATTCCCCCCGCCCCAATCGTATCCATACCAAACATCATTAAGTTACCACCGTCACCGTTACCTTTAATTGCTTCGACAGCACCAACTAGAACCGTTACTACTCCTGCCGCCATAACGGCTACTCCACCCAAACGAAAATGTCTAGGATGCTCTACGCCTTGCTCATCTGCAAAACCTTCGCCAACTAACCGTTCTACCACAGCCCTTATTTTACTCATACCTATCAATGTACCCGTTTACCTCAGGTGAGCAAGCAGTAGCGAGTTGGGATCAACTGAAGCGAGAACTGATAGCCATGTGGCAAATAGTAAATCAGATTAGGGAAGAAGCTGCTGCTGCCTAAGGGCACGCTACTGAACCTTACTAAAAGCTGCAATTTACGAATATTTACAAACACCGCGCAGTGATAAACAGTGCTGTTGACCCTAGAGACCCGGCAGCACCCGTAACTGTATATAGCTCGCCGTTATCAGTAACTGTGACGGTACTTGGCTGGTCTGTGTAATTAGGAATTATCTCGGCATTATTAGTACTATTACCGGTGTTTATAGAAACCCTGAAGTTACCGTTGCCCTTAGATATAACGGCAAAATCACCTGTTGCTGGATACTCACCATCTTCGTCTGTGCTGATTGCATTACCCATCTGTATCTGTTCACCGCCTGGTACATCAGAAATACTGTCGCTATTGTAGCGGGGGGTACCATGAGCACCACAGCGAACCATGGTTACATTACCTATGCCCTCAACTGTAT
>DATBED010000095.1:0-1658 GCA_036276195.1 Saccharimonadales bacterium (SeqCode)
TCTGGCGGTAACTCTCCCGGCTGAAGGCCGGAATCCCACTTATCGACCTCGGCATAGAGCGTAAAGAAGTCGTACATATTCCACACCATGGCCAGCTTGCGCTGGATGTCGGCCACGTCTTTGTCTTGTAGTGAGAAATCCTCGCCGTTTAACAGGGGTGAGTTGAGCAGCAGGAAGCGGTAGGCATCGGCGCTGTACTTGTCAACCAGCTCTATGGGATCGGTGTAATTGCCGAAGCTCTTGCTCATTTTGCGGCCGTCGTTGCCGGCCAGCGTGCCGGTTACCACCACATTTTTAAAGGCATTGGTGCCAAACAGGCCAACCCCGATAGCATGCAGATAGTAAAACCAGGCCCGCGTCTGCGCAATGTACTCGGCAATAAAGTCGCCAGGGAAATTTTGCTCGAATTTTTCGACATTTTCGAACGGGTAATGGAACTGGGCGAAAGGCATGGAGCCGCTTTCGAACCAGCCATCAAGTACTTTGTCGACCCGCTTGTACTCGACGTCGTCAATGGTGAACGTAACGTTGTCGATCCAGGGGCGGTGGTAATCTTCCAGCTCGACGCCCGACAGTTCCTTCAGTTCAGCGTAGCTGCCGACGACTTTAATATGCTCCTTGCCGGCTTTATCGGTTCCCTTCCAGACCGGCATGGCGGTCGCCCAAAAACGGTCGCGGCTCAGGTTCCAATCTGGTGCGCTCTCGACGGTTTTGGCAAAACGCCCCTGCTTAATGTGCTCTGGGAACCAGTAAATGTTGCTGTTTTGCTCGAGCATTTGCTGCTTTTGACCGGCAATGTCCATAAACCAACTCGGCAGGGCGCGGTACATCAGCTTAGTACCGCAGCGCCAGCAATGCGGGTAACTATGGCGAATATATTCGATTTTCCAGACCACACCGCGCTCATGCAGCTCTTTAGCAACCTGCTTATTGATCTCCCAGACCTGTTGACCCTTCCAATCACCTTCGGTGTAATAACCGCTATCGTCGATGTCGTTAATGATTGGAAAGCCTTCTTGCTTGGCCAGATCATAGTCTTCTTCACCGTAAGCCGGCGCTAAATGAACAATACCGGTACCATCTTCAAGCGTGACGTAGCCGGCCGGCCAGATGTAGTGAGCTTTGGGACCTCGGTCGGCAAACAGCGGCTCGTATTGTTGGCCAATCAGTTCCTTGCCTTTGAACGTACGAACCACTTTATGTTCAAGCGGCTGATGCTTCTCGTCGGTCAAGACCTTAGCCAGAAGTTCTTCGGCAATAATTAGTTTTTCGTTGCCAACTTCTACTTCGGCATAACTAAAGTCAGGATTAACGGCCGCGGCAGTATTGGCCGGCAACGTCCAGGGCGTAGTGGTCCAGGCCAAAAGTGAGTAATCGCTGTTTTTAAGCTTAAGTTTCACGAAGACCGAGGGATCGGTGTCGTCTTGGTAGGAGTTATCCATGGCGATTTCGGCTTTGCTGACAGGGGTGGCATCGCGCGTACAATACAGTAACACTTTCTCGCCTTCGTAGATCTTGCCGTCGTCGTAAAGTTGCTTGAAGGCCCACCAAATCGACTCCATATAGTCTTTATCCATGGTGCGGTAGGCGCCCTTAAAGTCGACCCAACGACCGATGCGCTCGATCACCTCTTCCCACTCGGCACCGGTTTGGATCAT
>DATBED010000096.1:0-1653 GCA_036276195.1 Saccharimonadales bacterium (SeqCode)
CTTTACAGTTAACAGTATTAGTTACGGCTCTGCGCAACAATTAGTTCAGGCCTTGCAGCAATCTATCCGGCCGATCGCCATAGATACTATGACGCTTAGCGGCGGTGCCAGTAATATGACAATAACTATTAATGCCCATACCTATTACCAACCGGCCAAGGCCGTTAGTATAACCAAGCAGGCGGTTAAATAATGAGAAAAAAAGACCTAGCCCTAATCGTGGTCATAATCTTTATTAGCGCGGTTGTATCGTACTTTGTGTCGCAGACTTTGTTTGCGCCGCCTAAGAACCGCCAACAACAGGTTGAGGTGGTGCGGCCTATCACGGCTGATTTCCCCCAGCCTGATACACGTTACTTTAACAACCAAGCCTTTGATCCTACCAAGACGATTACCATCGGCCAGAGCAACAATAACAATCCGTTTAGCGGCAGTAACACGCAGTAGGAGCGCCCAATGAGCGTCTTATCTGCCGTAACCGAACAACAGGTAGAAAATACGCTGGTATCGAGCGGCATGCTAACGGCCGAGCGACTGGCTGAGGCCCGCAAAAAGGCCGAGGCCAGTAAGGAGCCGCTGATTAGTTACATGGTCAAAAACGGCTATATAACAGATGAACAGTTGACTAAGGCTCATGCCACCATAACTAAGGTGCCGTATGTGAACTTAACAGCTGCCAAAATCGACCCGGTGGTGCTGCAGCTGCTGCCGCAAGACATTGCCGAGCGTTACATGGCCGTTCCGCTTGGGGAAATGCAAAAGCGTCTAGTGGTAGCCATGCTGGATGCCGATAACGTACAGGCAGTTGACTTCTTAGGCAAGCGTATCGGCCGGTCCCTAAAAGTGTATGTGGCTTCTGAAGCCGGCATTCGCCAAGTGCTTAAGCAATACAGCTCTCGCCTGGATACTCAGATGGCCAGAGCCTTTCAGAACCAAGACCAAGCCGACAGAGAGGCTGCCGAAACCACACAAGGCAAAGCCGCTAAAACCCGAGGCGGTGCTATAACGACTATTGTTCAGGATTCGCCGATTAGCAAGGCGCTAAGCGCCATTTTGGAATTTGCGGCACGCAACCGGGCCAGTGATGTTCACATTGAACCGATGGAAAAGGAGCTCAAGATCCGTTGCCGTATCGATGGCGTGCTGCGCGAGATTATGAAGCTGCCCAAGAGCACCGAGCCAGCGTTGGTGTCGCGTATTAAAATTTTGTCTAATTTAAAGATTGACGAACACCGGACGCCGCAAGACGGCAGTTTTACGGTCTTGGTCGACGGTAAGGCGATTGACATGCGTATTGCCATCGCACCAATTGTTTGGGGCGAGCAGGTGGTTATCCGCTTGCTCGACAAAACCGGTACTTCGCTGAAGCTGGAAGATATGGGTTACACCGGCCGGGCACTGCGCACCATTCGCAAAGGTCTTTTAAGACCCAACGGCATGATTCTAACCAGCGGACCGACCGGCTCCGGCAAGTCGACCTCGCTGTACGCTCTGATCCAGGAGATTAAGAACGATGCTATTAACATCGTCACCCTGGAAGACCCGGTGGAGTACAAGATGGACGGCATCAACCAGATACAGGTTAATCCCGACGTGGGGCTGACCTTTGCTACCGGGCTGCGCAGCATCCTACGCCAAGACCCGGACGTGGTG
>DATBED010000097.1:0-2081 GCA_036276195.1 Saccharimonadales bacterium (SeqCode)
CTTTTGCGACGAGGCAAGAGGCCGAAAAGCATTACGACAAGAAGAGGGCTGAACTATGGGCCACATAACGCTGCACGATGTAGAACAGGGCTCGGAAGCTTGGCACGAGCTTCGAACCGGTAAATATACCGGCAGCAACGCCTATAAGCTGCTTGGCAGCTTCGGAGCCACCGAATACGCCCAGGCCATCCGGAATAGCTTCAGGGGCAATTTTCACACCAAGAGAGGCCATATCCTGGAAAACGAAGCGATTGAGCTCTATGAAGCCATCAAGACCATCACAGTGCTGCGCACCGGCTTTGTAACCAACAGCAAGTACCCCACTTGCCTATACAGCCCCGACGGCCTGGCGCCGGCCGCACTGCTGGAGGTGAAGTGCTTCGACATCCCAGAGCACCGAAAACTGATCAAGGGCGAAATCAAACTAAGCATACTGGCCCAGATTCACTTCGGCCTATTGATAACCGAGCAGCCGATAGCCCACTTGATCGCCTACAATCCCAGCAAAGAGCTGACAGCCCAGGAACAGTTCCGGATTATCGAGGTCAAACCCAACCGGAACATCCAGACGAACTTCAAGCGAATACTAACAGCAAAGGAGGCGCGACATGCGATTCATACCTAAACGGCCATCCATAGAAGAAGAAGGCCTAGAGGTTTACCTCGACCGAACGGCCGAAGAGCACAAAGGCCACGGCTACGAACACTTCGTGGAAATGCTAACCGACGAGAAAAAGTACACCAAGCCACAGATCGCCATCGAGTTCGGCGTTGACCGGAGCACGATTTATAACTGGCTGGAAATTTACAATAAGGAGTTAGTGAAATGATGCCCTACTGCGACCACCAAAACTGGCTACAGCATTTAATGGGCCGCCATTGCTGGCGGGTGGCTCGACACCTACACCACGATTCAAAGACCTGGACGAGTATCAATGCCTGCGACAAGCACGAGGGCTGGTACCGCGCCAAACTTAAACAGCTAGGAGTGAAACCATGACCGCCGTGCCTAAAAAACCGGAACCAAAGACGCTCGAAATCAGTGGCGAAAAGCTGAACATTATCAGTAAAGTGCGCACCTTCGACGGCGACATCAAAAGCTTCAAAAGCCGGATTAAGACTATTCAGGAGCGCATGCAGGAAGTGCTGGATGGTACCGACGAATATAGTGCTGTGCTGGAAGCCCAGGGCAAGCTTGATCTGACTAAGGAAAACCTTAAGCGACGGCTGGACGGCATAAGCGAGTGGATCAAGCTGACAGAAGACTTGGCCGAAGAGCGCCTATCGCTGAAGGATGCCAACGAAAATATGAGCGACTTCCTACTTGCCTACTTCGCCGACACCCGCGAAAAGCAAATCGAATTGGGCCCGAAAGACGCCCGCGAAGTGACGATCAAAGCCAGGCTCGGCAAGGCCAAAGATTATCAAACTAACTTATTTAGCGCACCGGCGCCGGAGGCAGCAAATGATTAAACAGTACCGCAAAAAGCCAGTCGTGATTCAGGCTATGCTCTGGGATGGCGATGAGTCGACAGCCGAAGAACTGAAAAAGTGGATCGGTGCGGGCATGATGCTAGACCTAGATGACCCGACGTTCAGCATTCCGACCCTGGAAGGAAACATGAACGCCAGCCGTGGCGACTACGTCATCAAGGGCGTGGCCGGCGAGTTCTACCCCTGTAAGCCAGATATATTTGCCAGCACCTACGAAGAAGTAACCCCCGACATGCGAGCAGGAAGTGACACAGCATGATAGCCATAGTCAAAGCCAAGAAGGCCAAAACGTCCAGCTACAGCAGCGACACCAGCGCAATGATTAAGGGCATAGTAATTAACCGCGATCCGCCAAAAGGCTCGGGCTGGTGCGGCAACGAAAACTGCAGCCACGTGAGCCATAAACGCTTCAATGAATCGTGAACAGCGCCGGCGCAAGACCAAAAACCGGCTCTACACCAAGAAGGGCTATACTAGAGTGATTAAAATCGACGATGACGACCCGACGAAGGCGCTGAACATACCAACCAAAGTCGGCTCGAAAATCCACCACCTAGCCCAGAGCAACGTCAAAAAGATGAAGCGCA
>DATBED010000098.1:0-2869 GCA_036276195.1 Saccharimonadales bacterium (SeqCode)
GGCGAAGCTTTGAAAACCGAGATATAGAAATTAATGGCTGCTTCGGCATTTTTGTCGAACCACAAACTGGGTGTTATTTTCGGCATGATAGCCTCCTTATTGATTAAAAAATTCTATTAGGACCGGCGCCAGTGCTGCCGAACTGACATCATGGGCCTGGCCTTCTAGTGTCTGGCGCTCGGAGTGAGGAATAGCCTCGGCCAGCTTCTCGGCCGAGGCACGCATAAACGGCATAACCTGTAAACTGGCGCCGCCGTCCATAACCAGTGTCTCGGCCGTCACTTTAGCCGCGTGGGCGACCGGCACGGAGCGGTCTTCGCCCATAGCCGCCGCGTCGTAGGCCAGGGTTGGGGCCACGGCTTCCAGGGCGGGCCACATCGGCGAGGTTTTCATGCCATTAATCATGTCGTCTGGAACGCCGACTAGTTTCATGAACAGAACTATGGCGTCGCCGCGGCGGTCGGCGGCGAGAGCCTCGTCCAAATTTGTCCAATAGTCTTTCCATGCTTTGGCGGCAGCTTCAGCGTCGTCATAAGGCGCTTCATACATGGCCAGTTTTTTAACCTTGCCGCCTAGACTGGCCGCTGCCTCCATGGCTAAACAAGCGCCGGAGGAAATCCCATATACATAGGCCGAACCGCCAGCTTCGTCTATTAGCGCCTCGATGTCTTCAATTTCGCGCTTCACAGCGAATGGCTGGGTGTCGGTACTGTCGCCGCGGCCACGCCGGTCGTAATTGTAGACCGTAAAGCTAGGCGCCAGCAGACTGGCTAGGTCAGCCGAGCCGAATGAGCGCGTCCCTGTCGCGCCAGCGACCAACATGACCGCCGGTCCATTACCAACTTTGTCGTAAGCAATTGTGGTGCCGTCTTTGGAAGTTACTGTTTGCATATGCTCCTCTTTTACTGGTTAACTAATTCGGCTAATTTATCCAGGGATTGGCTCCAGCCCTGGGTCATGCCTTCGAGCATTTGCTCGGCCGGAGTCGCTACCGGCTTAGCCACTGCGTGCATGGTCAATTTTGTCTTACCGCCTTGCTCTTCGAATGTGACGGTAGTCAGCCCATCAATTAAGACATTACCCTCTTCGTCGACGGCTTGGTTAATAAACACCAACTTTTCCGGCGCCTTAATCTCTTTAAAAGTGCCTTGCATCGGCCAGCGTTGACCGGCCAGCTCACCGAGTTCATCGCCAGCCAGCATAACTATGCGGATTGTACCACCGGGCCGCAAGTCAATTTCCAACTCCGGACTGGTTACGCCCCGTGGGCCCCACCACTTGGCTAACATTTCGGCGTCGGTCCAGGCCTTAAAGACCAGCTCGCGTGGCGCGTCAAAAACCCTAGTTAGCGTCAATTCCTTACTTTCTGCCATGCTGGCCTCCTTGTGACTTAAGTTGTTCTTGCTCCAGCAGTGCTTCCAGCTTATCTAGGCGGCTTTCCCAGAGTTCCCGGTATTGCTGTAAGTAAGCGTCGGCATCGGCCAACGCCCCTGGTGATAGAGCCACGATCTGCTCCTTTCCTCGGCGGCGTTTAATGATCAGTCTAGCCTTTTCCAGCACCTTTAAGTGCTTAGAAATGGCGGCAAAAGTTAGGTCATAGTGCTGCGCGATCTGCCCGACGGACTGCTCGCGCCCGGCCACCCGCCTTAAAATATCGCGCCTGGTCGGATCGGCCAGACTGCCAAACACCGTATCTAAACTCATAGTATATTCAACCATACAGTTGAATGATACTCTAGGTTAATTATCTAGTCAAGGATTTTGAGGATAACTCCTAAATAGCCCTGTTAAATGCGCTTAAAAGAATAAGTCTTCTTCGTATTTTTAACTATGCGACTGACAGTTCTCTTGCTAGTTCCTACGATGTCAGCAATTTCTTGTTGTGTTTGGCCCATAATAAAGTAACGCCAGAATATTTCTCTATCACGCGAGCCTTTAGTACGAAGGTGTTCTTCCAAATCTCTTTTCACGTCTATGCTTAATACTATTGCTTCTTCGTCTACTACAGGACTTGCGATAAAGTCTCCTATAGTTTTCTCGGCCTCACCGGCTTTTATAGGCTCATCGAGAGCACTGGCTGTGCCGTTCATTACGCTTGGCTTTAATCGTGCGATCTGGTCATTCTCGTCACGCCCATACCTGGCACGCATCCCCTTGAATATATATCCTCTAATATAGCCTGCGAAAAAGCTAGAGCCCGTAGTGGCAGTTTCAGATTCTCTTTCTGTATTGTAATTTTGGACGGCCTCAACTAAACCAAGATAGCCATCTCCTACAGCTTCTTCTAATTCTTCTGGATTAACTCTCCAGTTTTTTACTATTTTCCTTGCAATATATTCCACTAGATTCCAACGCTCCAATAGCATTTGCTGCTGCTGAGGTGTAAATTGTGCTTCCGACTCCAGATTTGCTGGTCTTGAAACTATATTGTTCCAACCAGCCGCCTTGTTACGCTTCGCAGCTGCGGCTGCTCTGGCAGCATCAAGGAAAGATACTTGTCCCTCATCCTGATTTTTAATTTCAATGTCAGGAACAACCGATATGCTATGTTCATACACCTCGACATTAATGGTTATTGGAACTACGTTATCGAGAGGTTCACTAATTTCCCTGTCAGAGTCACTTATGAGGGTTATGGTTATACCATCTCGATCTTCCTCATTAAAGGCAGAATCTCTGGTTTGTCTTAAGGTCTCGATGGGCATATGCTCAGTCTCTAATAAAGTACTATTATAAATACTTTGGACTAGTAAGTGAAATACTTTGTGATGGTCCAATACTGTAAGGGCTTTGCTTAACTACTTTGGGCTTGGAAGTGGTAGTGGCGGCGGCCCATGTAGAGGCCGAAGATTATTAGCCAGATTGTTTG
>DATBED010000099.1:0-2525 GCA_036276195.1 Saccharimonadales bacterium (SeqCode)
TCGCTTATTGGAGATTTAGGCTGAACGCGATTTTTGCCTTTTGGTTTGCCTATATCATGACGCGGCCGCTGGGAGCTTCGTTCGCCGACTGGACAGGAAAAACACATAGTTTCGGCGGTCTGGGCTGGGGCGATGGCCCGGTGGCGGCTGTCCTAGCCGTTTTGATTATCGTATTGGTGGCCTATCTCACGATTACCAGGAAGGATTCGCCGGCGCACCGGGTTCGGGCCAATCTTTAAAAAGGGTTTGGTTGACATTAAATACAACCAGACTATAATTTCACTAGGAAACTAGTATAATAGTAGTATTATGATTACTTTCCGGCTTAATACCCACTCTGGAGTGCCGCCCTACCTGCAAATCGTTCAGCAGGTCAAGCAGGCGCTACAGGTCGGAATTTTACAACCAGGCGACCAGCTGCCTACCGTCAAAGAGGCCGTGGCTCATATTGCCATCAATCCTAACACGGTGGCTAAGGCCTACCGCGAACTAGAAAGCCTGGGGCTTGTGGAAGGTCGTACGGGCAGCGGCACATTCATTAAGCAGCGGCTGGCGGGTCCATCGCCTCGGGTACAAGAAGCCTTAAGTCAAGATCTGGAAGGCTGGATAGCCAAGGCTCGCCGAGCCGGACTGGACGAAGAATCAATCGAAGCGCTGGTGCGCGCCACAATCAATAAAAGGCACCAAGAAGGGTAACAAAATGGGGAATAACGTAATACAAACTAAAGGACTAGGCAAACGCTATGGCTCTTTTTGGGCGCTAGAAAATTGCGATATCAGCGTGCCGGAAGGCAGTGTTTCGGCGTTAGTGGGGCCCAATGGCGCCGGCAAGTCTACGCTTTTAAAACTGCTCATCGGCTTGAGCCGGGCCAGTGCCGGCGAAGGAAGCGTGTTAGGCAAAGCGCCCGCTCAGCACGAAGATTTTTTGGCTGACATCGGCTATTTGGCGCAGGAGATTCCTTTATATAAATCGATGGGTGCCGGCGACCATATTGCCATGGGCAAGCATTTAAACCCCCGCTGGGACGAAGATTTTATAGGCAATCGCTTAAAAGAACTTGGCATTCCGCTGGATAAACCGGTTGGCAAATTATCTGGCGGCCAGCGAGCCCAGGTGGCCCTAGCCTTAGCGCTAGCTAAAAAACCAAAGCTTTTACTGCTGGACGAACCGGTAGCTGCACTCGATCCCCTGGCCCGTCATGACTTTTTATCTTCGCTGGCTCAAGCTGTGGCCGACGGAGGTTTGACGGTTGTGATGTCTTCACATCTGCTGGCCGACCTGGAACGTGTCAGCGACCACATAATCGTATTGTCGTCGGGCAAAACCCAGCTGTGCGATGACATTGAAGCGGTGCTCAAAGAGCACCTGATTTTAGTCGGTCCAAGGCAAGATACAGACAGTCTTGGTGATGATTTTAGAGTTATCCATGAAACAAAAACTGCGCGGCAAACCACACTGCTTGTCCGTATAAATGGGAGCAAAAAATTACCTGGCACTTGGCAGAAGCACGAGCCGAATATCGAAGAGGTTATTCTGGCCTACATGGGCCAGGCCAAAGAAGGAGGCGAACGATGAACTGGTTCGTATGGAGGCAACACCGCAAACAATTTTTGATTATCGGCATAATTCTAGCCCTGTATGCAGCTCTCATCATACCGACCGGCCTGCACTTCTGGCACACTTACCAGCAAACACTGGCAAGCTGCGCCCAAAACCCGGCTACGCCGAGCTGTAGTGATCTGGCCAGCAACCTTTTCCAATCAAGTTTAGATCAAGCCCTATTCCATTTAGCACCTGTTGCTATTTTGTTCCTGCCGCTAATACTTGGCATGTTCTGGGGCGCGCCGTTCTTGGCTAAAGAATATACCGAGGGCACAAACAGCTTGGCTTGGACCCAGAGCGTATCACGCCGTAAGTGGCTAACCGTTAAGCTAATCTGGATATTGGTTGCTACGGCCGTGTTTACCGGGGCTTTCGCGGCACTGATTACCTGGTGGTCAAAGACACCAAATACCCTAAACACGGATCGGTTTACCGGTGATCCGCTCTTCGGCACTCAGGGAATTGTGCCTGTCGCTCTCGGCTTGTTTGCCGTCACTTTCGGCATTATGTTTGGCGCCTGGTTTAGAAAGACTATGGTTGCCGTAGGAGTAACACTAGGTTTGTTCATTGCCTTCGCTCTAATCGTGGTGCCGAATTTTGTACGGCCGCACTACATGACACCGATTACCGTTACGGCGCCGATGGGCCCGGACACACTCGATTCAAAAATTCCTAGTGGCGCGTGGCTAGTCAGCAGAAATATCGTTGATAAAAATGGTAATACTTTCAATTCGTTTAACCTTGCCAATATGCCGCCGCAGTGCCAACAAATCATTCAGCAATCCCAAGTCGGTACTAATGATCACGGTATCCGTGTTAAAGCCATGCCTACACCTGGCGGTGGCGATCCCATCGACACCTGCCTGAACAACGCCGGCTACCACCAAATCGCCAAATACCAGCCAAGCTACCGTTACTGGCG
>DATBED010000100.1:0-3753 GCA_036276195.1 Saccharimonadales bacterium (SeqCode)
ACTGTACGCCAACCCTGTCGACTGGACGCCAGTCGGAACCGACGCCATTCAGGGCGGCAAGTTCAAGTGCATCAGCCCGATGGGCTTCTTTGGCCGTAAAAATGGCAAGCTCAGCATGTGGAGCAACACAAGCAACTTAAAGGAAAAAGTAGCCAATGTGTTGGAAGGCGCCGGCTTGACGAACATCCCATTTCTCAAGGGTATGTCGCCAATTCGCGCCGATAAACTTGACGAGAATGATACTGGTTATGTTAATCTAATGTATGTTGCAATCGATCAACATAAAAAGGAGCAGAGTATGAACCTAGATGCATTACGCGTCAAAGAGCCCGCAGAACTAGAGGGCGCCGAATACAAATTCTTGGCCGAGCAAAAAGCCGAGCTGAGCAAGGAAGAACAGGAAAAGTTCAGCCTTGAAGTACCTGAAACCAATCAAGAAGACGAAGTAAGTGAAGAAGATCGAGCCACTCTTGCTGCTATCAAAAGCGGCGACAAAAAATTAGTAGACAAAGAAGAATCGACTGTTGAGCAAGCCCGCCTCGACTCACTCGAAGCTACTGCCAAAAAGTATGAAGAAGAAAAAGCCCAGGAAGTCGTTGACGAGCACGTTAGCCGTGGCGCCATCAAGCAGGATACTGCTGACAACTGGAGGAAGCGACTACTGTCCGCAACCGGCGAAGACCGTGATGCACTTGAAGCTGACTTGAAAGCATTACCCGACAATAAGATTCTAGCCGAAGAGATCGGCAGCGGCGAAGATGTTGCCGCCGGCAGCACCGCCCGCGAACAATTGTCCGTTCTGGCAAATAAAAAAGTCGAAGAGGCTTCTAAAGACGGCAAGGAATTGCTGTTCGGCGATGCCCTGAAGCAAGTTGCCCGCGAAAACCCAGATTTACAAAAACAAGACTTAGTTGAACAAGGAGTAGCATAATGTCAACCTATTCAGAAGGCCGATACCTAACTTTTATAGCCGACGCAGACCTAAGCGCCGCAGCTAATCTGTACAAGATCGTGTCAATTGCCGCATCGACCGCCAACACGACTGGCCGAAAAGTCGTACTGTCAACTTCCACCACTGACCACCTGATCGTCGGCGTGCTTAACAACACCCCGAAGGCTGGTGAAGCAGCTTCCGTAACCGGCCGCAATTCCAGCGGTACCTTCAAGGTAGTCGCCGGCGCCAACACCGCATCCATTTCCGTAGGCGATCAGCTGACCGTCGACACCGACAGCGGCGCGCTTAAGACCACAACTGCTGGTGACGAGCTAATCGGCATCGCCCTCGAGGCAGCCGTAGCTGGCCAAGTGTTCGAGTACCTACCATTAAATAGGCTGCACGCCTAAAAAATAAAGAGAAGGAATTAATATACAACCATGCAAGGCCAGTTTTTCACCCCAGATATACCGCTAACGAATGTATCGCAGGCGTATCGAAACGACCCTGCCCAGTTCATCGCTGAGCAGATCGCACCCGTGGTAATGGTGCCCAAAAAGACTTTCAATATCTACAAATACGGCAAAGAGAACCTGAAGCAAGTCGTAGATGACAGCCGAACCCGCTTCGGCGACACCAAGCAAGCTCAATTCCGTGTTTCCAGCACGGCCTTCGGCCCGCTGCGAGGCCACGAGTTGATGGACGGCATCGACTTCGATCAGGACACTATGACCGAAGCACCGCTGGACTTGGAAATCGACATAGTAAACAACCTGAGCGAAATGATGGCGCTCACAAAAGAGCTGGCAGTAGCCACGACCTTAAGCGACACCGCCAAACTGACCGTCAACACCACCCTGTCCGGCACCAGCCAGTGGAGCGACTACGCAAACTCCACACCGTTCGAAGACCTAAAGACGGCTGCCCAGCAGCAACGCCTAAACGGCCTGCGCCCAGCCAACACGCTGTTCATGAGCTACTACACCTTCTCAATTCTGCAACAGCACCCTGACCTGATCGAGCGCGTCAAGTACAGCAACGTAGCCAGCATCGGCCAGGAGCTGATGACCACTCTGTTCGGCCAATTCGGCATCACCAACATTGTAGTATCCGGAGCCGTCTACGACACCGCTGCCGAAAACCTGACTGCTTCCAACAGCTTCGTCTGGGGCAAGCACGTCTGGCTCGCCTACGTTACCCCGACCCCAGGCCTGCGCACAGTCAACGGCGCCTACCACTTCACCCTGGAAAACGGCCGCTACGTCGATAGCTGGTTCGAACAGAAGAAAAAGACCAAGTGGGTACGAAACAACGATTACTACCACGCCGAAGTTGTCGGCCCAGAAGCCTTCTACCTCATTAAAAACGCTGTAGCGTAAAGGAAGGTCTAACAATGGGTGACCTTAGATTCTATAAACCGACCAGTACGCCTGGCATCGCCCAGCGCACACGTGTTACTTTAACTTCCGCGCAAATCCTAGCCTTGCATGGCACGCCTATAACGCTCGTCGCCGCACCACCTGCGGGCAAGGTAATCTCAGTCGATGAAATCGTCGGCAAGCTGACCTTTAAGAGCACACAATATACCGGCGCCAATGCGGTCGAGTTCCGCTATACCGACGGATCGGGCGCGAAGGTAACCGGCGATGCAGCCAGCGCCTGGCTGGATGGTAGTGTAACCGCCTACGTCAAGACAATCGCTGCCGCCGTAACCCCTATTAACGCTGCCGTTGTAGCCGCAGTACCTTCTGCCAACCCCGCTGCCGGCGACAGCACAGTAACCTTCGATGTTCTCTATCGAATCGTAACCCTATAAGGAGGCAAGCATGTCCATATTCAACGTTCTATCCCGCATCCGGCACGATGGCACAGTCTACGAAGCCGGCGAAACCCTCGTCGAAATAGGCGAGGAAGCCGCCCAAGCGCTTCTGGTAGCCGGCGCGATCGCTAAGGCAGACGCCGCCGATGTGGAAAACCAAGTCAAAGAAGACGCTAATACCGTCGAGAATCAGGTCAAAGACGACGTTGCCAAAGCCGAAGAGGCTGTAAAGACCGAACAGGCTAACAAGCAGAGCTTAGGCTCTAAGCTTAAAAGCGCTGTAACCGGAGGCGGAAATGCCCCTGATGTTACACCGCCCGCCGCACCTGCGGCCCCAGCAGAGCCGGCCGCACCAGTAGCCGGCCAGCCGACACCCGAGCAGGTAGCTGCTGCTGCCAACCAAGTCCAGTAAAACCTTAAAAGCGCTGTTGGTAAGAGCGCGCACCGAAAGGGCAAAACCGTATGTCGAAGTTCCAAATCCAACGCTATCAAGTAGCCATTGCCGTAGCTCACGGCGCCGTAGCCAGCTTTAAGGTACAAAACGTGCCGCTAAACGGCATACTGCTCGGCCACAAGCTCAAATCAAGCGCAGCCGGCGACGGTACGCCGACGATAACCCTGAATCTTAAAGACGCCGATGGCGATGCCGTCTACAGCAAGGCTTCACTAGCCACCAACACCACGACAATAACCGACCTGACGGCCGACCAGGCTGTAGCCCTAGCCAGCAACTTCACCATCGAAGCCCTATTTAGCGCCAACCAAACAGTAACCGACCAGACCGTCACGGTAACACTACTGATACAGCGGGGCTAAAATGTCCCAGATCCTAAGATTAACCAACTTCTCGGGCCTAAACATCGTCGAGCAAGACCAGCTGACGGCAGACGCCGCCCCTGGTGCCAGCACGCTGACGGTCGAGAACGCCCGCGACTTTACCACTGGCTACCTGCTAATCGGCATAAAAGGCAGTAAAACCGGCGAACTGCTGCCAGTCAAT
>DATBED010000101.1:0-1506 GCA_036276195.1 Saccharimonadales bacterium (SeqCode)
TGTCACCGGCCTGCGCCAGCTTTGACATGTTTAAAAATTACAAAGACCGCGGCGAGCAGTTTAAGCGAGCCGTGCAAGCACTCGATTAAGTTGACGAATAATGGCTATCTCTGGCTGTAAAACCTGGGCCCGACCAGCTGCCAGCTCGCTGATTTTGTCTTCGATCCAGTGGTAATGAGTGCAGGCCAGCACAATTACATCAGCCCCGGCCTCCAAAACTTTTGTAATACGAGCTGTAATCTTTTGGTCGTCTATACGATTGTGCTCGATCATGGCCGCCCAATCGGCACAATCCGGTTCCAGCACTTTTATATTTTTAGCGTACATGTCTTTCAGGTGAGTATAGCGGATACTGGCCAAGGTTGTTGGTGTGGCGCAAACGGCGATCACTCCCGATTTAGTTAGCTCGGCCGCCGGTTTGACCATCGGTTCAATTGCCACTAAGGGCACCTCAAACCGCTGGCGCAAGCTATCTATCAGCGTAGTCGAAACGGTGTTGCAGGCCACCACGATCACCTGGCAACCCGTATCAACCATTGCCTGAAAAATAGGCACTACTAGCTGGAGCAGTTCTTCTGGCGACCTGGTACCATACGGCAAATGTGCCCTGTCTTCGCGTAAGATAATTTCGTGATTCGGTAGAGCCGCCTGAATAGCATTAGCGACGCTCAAGCCACCCACGCCGGAATCAAATACGCCGATCTTCATGCTTTTGGTTTAGCTGCTACTCGTTCGGCTGCCCGAATAACATTATCAAACAGCGCCGTGACAGTTAGCGGCCCTACCCCGCCCTTTAAGGGCGTAATAGTGATGTCGTCGCGATCATCATAAACTTCGGATGCCACGTCGCCCACCGTCTTATTGCCCTCGCTAGCCACACCGGCATCGACTACCACCGCTCCCTGTTTGATCATGTCGGAAGTCAGTACTCGATGGTGGCCCGTTGCCGTCACGATCACATCGGCTTTAAGGACAATTTCTTTAGGGTTAGGCGTGTTGACGTCAATGATTGTCGGCGTAATACCCGACGCTAAAAGCATTTGTTCTAGCGGCTGACCGACTAACTTGCCATGGCCAATCAGCACGATATTTTTACCGGCCAAATCGATGTTATAACCAGATAGTAACCACATAATGGCTAGCGCTGTGGCGGGGTCATAAATTGGCTTGTCGCTCAAGCCGTCCACGTCTTTTTCGGCTGGTACTAAGTTAACGATTTCGTCGGTTTCGGACCGGTCTTCCAAAGGCAATTGTACGATTATTCCGTGCACGCTATCATCTTTACTTAACTTGTTAAGTAACTTCCTGGCCTCTGTTTGTTTGACCTGGTAAATGTCAACGTCGACTAAAATGTCCTCGCCATAACGCTTCTTTTTTCGTATATAAACGCCAGTGACAAGATTATCTATGGTCACCACAATTGCCAGCTTGGGCTGCACGCCGTGTGCCTGGCGCAAGGAACGCACCCGCTTAGCCTGTCGCTCTTTAATGTAGCCGGCCAATTCT
>DATBED010000102.1:0-5750 GCA_036276195.1 Saccharimonadales bacterium (SeqCode)
CTTGCCGGTAGGTAAGTACTTCGGAAAAGTTTTTGATAAGGTGCTGGGCGGCCACCGCTTTTTGACGCACTCGCTATTGGGGTTGGCGCTGTTCGGCTTCGCCGCGCACTGGCTGCTTAAGTTCCTGCAGCCCATCATGCCGCACGTCAATATCGGCTTGGTCTGGTGGGCCTTCATGATCGGCATGCTCAGCCACCTGGTAATGGACACGCTAACCAAAGAGGGCGTGCCCTGGCTGCTGCCGATCCCTGTTAAGTTCGGACTGCCACCGCTGAAGCAGTTGCGCGTCACCACCGGCCACTGGGTCGAAAATCTGGTAGTTTTCCCTCTATTAATAGCTTTTAACGCCTGGCTTTACGCCTCAAACTACACCAAATTCCTCGACATCGTCCACCGCCACCTCGTCTAAATTGATTAGTTCAGTGAAGCGGCCATAGTCTCATCTATAGTATTCTGTACCAGCAAATACTTCTTTTGCATTTCTTGATTAATATAAGTGAGGCCATAACTATCGCCAGGTTTCAATAAAGCGCGAGCATTTTCTCTACGGAAAGTTTGAACGATGTCGCTATAATCCATGCGATTAATTGGTGTCTGATCGCGTCTTTTCCGCAAAGTGGCTACGAAGATTGCGACCAGACATTGGTCTTCAATGATCTCGCCACTTAGAGCTATACCTCTATTTGTAGCTTGATCGCGGTAGCCAAGAAGTGTCAACGGTACTTCATGTTGGAGCGTAAAATGTTCAAATACAAAGTTTACCTTTTTTGGTTCAGCCGGGAAATTAAAAACCTGAAATTCTGCCATATGTAGTAAGATACAACAATCTAGCGTAAAATCAAGGCTTAAGAGGCGAGACTATACCGTGACAACAAGTAAAAAGCGGCATAGGTAGTCGCTTGTGATTGGTGAGTGGCTAAGGCGGCGTTATACTAAGTGCATGGAAGACCCCAAAAAGATAGACGCCATTATTGCAAAGCTTAAGAAAGAAACAGGCTCAAGTTCTTGGAAAGCTGCAGAGGGTTTTCATGCGCTCATGGCAGTAGATGCGGCGGCTTACGGAGTTAACTTTAATGCAGGCAAAGGTTTGATAGTTAAGACTTTTGTTAATGACGACACGGGCGAAGTCCGTACTTTTTATTGGAATAGTGTAAAAAAGACTATTAAGTTGAAATCCAATGGCAACTAAACAAATAAACTTTGACGACGCCATAAAGCCTGTAGCTGATGAGGTAAAGCGACTAAATAACATTATGGCACTGGTTGTTATAGTTCTTCTGATTGGATTTGTATTATTACTATCCACAGTAGCCATCGAGGTCGTTGGTACTCTCAAGCAAGATGTATCATCTCGTGAAGAACTTATAAGGCTCACTCAGCAGCTAAATGATAAAACTAAGCCATAAATGAGGAGAGGTTATGAAGATTAAAAGCGGAACTTGGCTAGTTTACTGCAATGGCGTGGACGGCAAGCAATATCATACATTCATAAATATAGAAGATGAGACTATTAATAAACTCGAAAAACATTTAGACGAGCAGTTTGAATCACTCGGGGGGCGCAATTCTTACGTAATCGTAAATATGGTTTATTTGTCCTAATCCGTTTACTTGTTGTTAGGGTATAGTCTTAAGAGGAATCTACAGAGGCTGACTGGGTTATACTGGGGGCATGGATTTACCTGATCTTGAGTTGGATAAACTGGGGCCGACGCGGGACTATCTTCATGATGCGGCCAAGATTTTGGGCAAGTTGCAGCAAGCGTTTCTGCCTAAGTCGCCGCGCGATTGGCATTACGGCCTAGAGGTGACTCTGCGAGGCATCAGCACCCAGCAATTTGAATTGAACGGTCAACCGACCAAGGCATTGATAGATTTGGTACAGCACAAACTGCGCCTGGGTGACCAGAATTGGCGACTGCGCGAAAATCCGCCTGCACAATTGTTCACTGAAGTAGGCAAGTGGCTGACCGCCCAGGGTATAGATACGCCAGTTGAGGAGCCACAATTTTCCGATGGCGTGGCGGAGTTTGACCACGAGCAGGCCGACGCTTACGCCGCCGCCCTCTGGTGGATAGATCAGCAGTTCAGGCAGCTGCGCGGAGACTTAACAGATGGAGTTACGGCCCCGATTTTGTTGTATCCCCACCATTTTGACCTGTCGCTGGTGTTGTTCCCTTGGGATGACGAGCGCCAAGTCGCGGTTGGCTGGTCAACCGGTGACGAAACCATTCCCGAGCCCTATATTTACCTGACTGCTTACCCCGAACCGCCAGATTTTAAAAAGACCGAGTTGCCGGCCGAGGCTCAATGGCAAAGCGAAGGCTTCAGTGGCGCCGTACTTCTGTATAACGAGTTGGCGAAGGCCGATAATCCGGCAGAATTGTTTAGGCATTTTACTGAGCCGATTTTTAGCACCTTCCGTACTACCCCCAAAAAGTGAGTATGATTATACTATTTTGATACTCCTTTTTTGCCCCCTCTGGGAACCCAGCTAAGATCTGCCTAGGCGGGGCGTTTTTGGCGGTCGGTTTCGTCTTCGATTTCGTGGCCGATGATCTCTTCCAGCAGGTCTTCAATGGTAACGATGCCGATAATTTCGTCTTCGCGCTCCACCGGCATCAAGTGAGTCCCAGCGGCAATGAACTTGCGGAACATTGTGTCGAGGGCCGTCATACTGCCGACGGTTTTAGTTGGTCGCAGCGGCATATCGTTGACGCAGTAGCTGTTGTCGTCGAAGTCTACGTCAATCAAATCCTTCATCAGTAGCAGGCCATAGCATTCGGTTAGTTCCGGGTTAAAAATCGGGATGCGACTGAAGCCCTTGTCTTTTATTTCGTCGATTTTGGGGCCATCAAGCATAGTGTCGGGCGTTAGCCAGTAGCTGTGGCGAATGTCGGTCATAATGTCGCGCACCCGTTTTTCGCTCAAGGCCAGAGCGCCGCGCATGATCTCAATTTCGTCGTCGTCTAGCTCGCTACTGGCGTCGGTTTGATGTTCGGTGATTAATAGCCCCAGCTCATGACGGCTCTGTAACCTGGGGCGCTCACGGGGGAAGAGCCCGTCTAAAAGCAGTTGCAGCGGCTTGCTGATTAGGTAGGTGATAACAATCATAAACCTCAGCACCGGCGCGAATAGGCTGGACCAGCCCAAAGCATTTCTGCTGAATAGAGCCTGCGGCATAACCTCGCCGAAGATCACGATTAAAAGTGTGCTGAGAAGGCCTGCAAACCATCCATTTAGCCTTTGGCCGAGCACCAGCGAAGTGGCCGAAACGGCGGCAATATTGGTTAACAGGATGCTAGCCAGAGTCAGATGAGCTTGGCGGCGTAAGGGCAGTACCCGGGCAGCTGGCTTATTGCCCAGCTTGGCCTTGCGCTTTAAATCCGCCAGGTCCAGCGACATGACGGCAATATTCAAACCGGAGCAGATAGCCGAAACCAGAATCAGTAATATGACTTCTATGGCGATTAAGAGGGAATTGCCACCGCTATGCATCTGTTCCTAGTATAAGATATTAGGGATGGCTTTAATAGTATTTGATAAGTTTTGGCATGGAACGCTGAAGCGGCCCTATCATTTGGCCCGGTCCATCGACATACCCGGCCCTGGCGATGCGGTGTTGCTGCTGCACGGCATTGGCCGCAGTGGCCAGGTTTGGGAGCACGTGGTTTACGGCTTGGCGGCCCGCGGCCTACGGATTGTCGGTTTGGATCTGCTGGGCTTTGGCGCGTCGCCCAAGCCGGAGTGGCCGGCCTACAGCGTGGATGACCATGCGGCGGCTGTAATCGCTACCATCGAAAAATTAAAGCTGAAGCGACCGCTGGTGATTGTCGGCCATTCCATGGGCTGCCTGGTGGCGGTGCGAGTGGCCCGACGCCGGCCGGATCTGGTCAAGCATCTGGTGCTGTTTGAGATGCCGCTGTACGAAGGACTGCCCCATAAACGCAGTTACCGCTTGCGAACTGATCTGTATTTTCGCTTTTACCGGCGGGTGACACGTTTCCAGCCAACCTTTAACGAAGAGAATGCCCGCTTGGCCGAACGGCTGGCTCATCGGATAGTCGGCCTGGAAGTGACGCGCGAAACTTGGCTGCCATTTATTCGCAGCCTCGAGAATACCATCATGAAGCAAACCGCCGCCGATGACATCAAGCAGCTGCCCATGCCTATGGACGTGATTTACGGCCGCTTCGACATGTTTGTCATCCGTGGCCAGCCGCAGCGCATATTCGGGGTTGATACCGAAAATATAGCTGCCCACACCGTGCGGGCCCGTCATGTTATTTCTCTAAAAGCCAGCCAATTCCTGGTGGAGCGCATCCTAGCCGCTCACAAGAGCAGAGCATTATGAAATACGATCCGTTTGATTTTCTGGAACAGGCAGCCGAGGAGGTGGCGCCGCGCTTGCTTGGTTGTTACTTGGAGCACGAAATTGATGGCTACAAACTGGTCGGCAAGATATTAGAGACCGAGGCTTACGACCAGACTGATGCGGCCAGTCACAGCTACCGCGGCCAAACGCCGCGCACCGAAGTTATGTTTGGCCCAGCTGGTCGTCTGTATGTTTATTTCACTTATGGCATGCACTATTGCTGCAATGTGGTCTGTGGTCCGGTCGGCCACGGCTCGGCCGTGCTGGTCAGGGCAGTGGAGCCGCTGGCCGGCCAAGACGTTATGCGTCAAAATCGCCACGGCCTGGCGGACCACCAGCTGACCAACGGTCCGGCTAAGTTCTGCCAGGCCTTCGGCATTGATAAGCGTTGGAATGGGCACGATCTGCACCAAGAGCCATTCCGATTAATTGTGCAGCCTAAGTTACGCCAAACTGACGTCGTGCAAACTACCAGAGTCGGCATTAGTCAGGCCAAGGACGTGCCTTGGCGTTTTTATGTGCGCGGCAACCCCTACGTTTCTAAGCCTGTGGTAGGATAACTGCATGCTCAAAAACTTCCGAGCGTCGGCCGCCATAACCCTAATAGCCGTTGTAGCTGTGCTGCTGACTATGGGAGTGGGTGCTGCAGCTACCATAGCCGTACTGGTGGCCATTGAAATCGCCTTCAGCTTCGACAACGCCATTGTTAACGCCAAGGTTTTGGGCCGGCTATCGCCAATCTGGCAGCAACTTTTTCTAACTCTAGGTGTCTTGATAGCCATAGTTGGTATGCGGGTGGTTTTTCCGGTGCTTATCGTAACGCTTAGTGCCCATCTGCCTTGGCATCAAGTGGTTAATGAGGCGCTGCATCACCCGGCTGCCTATGCTCGGCATTTGGCGGG
This sequence comes from Saccharimonadales bacterium (SeqCode), assembly GCA_036276195.1. Lineage (GTDB taxonomy): Bacteria > Patescibacteriota > Saccharimonadia > Saccharimonadales > UBA4665 > DATBED01. Next base: position 5,278 of record DATBED010000102.1, read on the forward strand.
TGCCCAGATGATGATTGACGCTTTTGGTGGTGGCTTTTTGCTAACGCTAGCCCTATATTTCCTGTTTGATGAGCGCGACCAGCTTTGGCTGAAGCGTATCGAGAAGCCGTTACAGAAAATTGGCGGTTCGGCGTGGCTACCACCTTTGGTGGCGGCTGTGGTAGTGACCCTTGTAGCCTTGAAGTCAAATACCCCAGTTTTGCATTGGGGACTGATCGGCGTGGTCGGATACGCGGTTCTTAAGCTGTTAGTTGACGCCATGGGTAAATTGGAGCCTCAAAAGACAAAAACCTATGTAGGATGGTCAGCACTTCTGGCCTTCATGTATCTGGAGATATTGGATGCCAGCTTTAGCTTTGACAGTGTCTTAGGAGCCTTCGCTATCACCGATAAGGTGGTGCTGATAGCCCTGGGCTTAGGAGTCGGTGCGCTGTGGGTGCGTAGCTTAACGGTTTTCATGGTGCGCCGCGGCA
>DATBED010000103.1:0-33819 GCA_036276195.1 Saccharimonadales bacterium (SeqCode)
TAGTTCGCAATCTTAGCATATATGCTATATCTCAAAACAGGCTGAAAGTTTAGGGCCGCAGAAAAATTTACTACAAAAACACCTTGCGGTAAGAGCAAGAACAGGTTTAAACTAGAGCACAGCTCTATGGCCCTGATTGAACTCAAAGACGTCAGCAAACTGTACGGCTTCGGCGACGCCACTACCCTGGCGCTAGACGAGGTCAGTTTGACTATTGATAAAGGTGAGTTTGTGGCTGTGATGGGGCCGAGTGGCTGTGGCAAGAGTACGCTGATGAACGTGATCGGCCTTTTGGATCGGCCCAGCCACGGCCAGCAATGGCTTGATGGCAAAAAAGTGGCTCGGCTGCGGCCAAACCAGGCTGCCAAAATCCGGCGCGATACCATAGGTTTTATTTTTCAATCTTTCAATTTACTGCCACGGCTGTCGGCAATTGAGAATGTGGCTCTTCCACTGGCCTATAAAGGCATTACCCTAACCCGTCGTCTGAAGATTGCCAGCCAAATGCTGGAGCGGGTAGGTGTACAGGCGCGCGAATACTTTTTGCCATCGCAGCTTAGCGGTGGCCAGGCCCAGTGTGTGGCGATTGCCCGCGCCCTAGTTAATAACCCTAAGCTAATCATAGCCGACGAGCCGACCGGCAATCTAGATAGTGGTGGCTCGCGCCTGGTGATGGAACTACTGGCAGATATTCACAAAATGGGTAACACCGTTATTTTTGTGACTCATAACCCAGAGCTGACCCGTTATGCCACGCGGGTGGTTTACATGCACGACGGCCAAATTATTCATGATGAGAAGACCTCGCTTGGCCAGGTAGCAGCGCGGGCCCGAAAAGTACTCTACACTGTGCCTACGACCAGTGAAGAGGATGATCTGGCCGGTGTCTCCGCCCTTATGAAAGCTCTGCCTGGCGACGACAAATCTAGGCGTAAACCTGCCACCAAGAAACCTAAAAGTCGCCGCCGAAAAGTGGCTAAAGGAGCCCGCAAATGAAAACGCTGACGCGGGGACATCTCAAGGCTGGCCTCGATTCGGTGCGCGGTGCCAAGGTCCGCAGTTTTTGGACAATGCTGGGTGTAGTAATTGGTGTGGCTTCGGTCATCACGGTTGTGTCGATCGGCGAAGGCATTAAAGGCCAAGTCAGTGGCCAAATCCATCATTATGGCAAGAACCTGATCACCGTACGGCCGGCCCAACTGCAACCCTCCGGCAGTTCCGGCCAGAACCTGGGGGTGATCACCGGTCTTAACCTTAGCTCACCTCTAACAGACAAAGACGTCATGGCGGTACGCGATGCCAAGGGCGTGCAAGCCAGCGCACCGCTGACCATTACGCCGGGTAGTATAAAGGGCGAGACTGGCAGCTATGGTGACGGCTTTGTGATTGGCACTACCCAAGATTTGCCTAGCTTGCTAAACCAGTCGCTGTCTTATGGCGACTTCTGGAATGAGAGTGACTCCGATTCCAATGTAGCCGTAGTCGGCCAACATGCCGCCCAAAAGATGTTCAATGTTGATGTGCCACTGGGTCATAGCTTCACCTTCCACGGCCAGCAGTTTGTTGTGCGCGGCATCTTTAACCAATTTGTGACCACGCCGCTTAGCCAGCAAGTTGATTTTAACAATGCCATCTTTATTCCTAATGACGTGGCCGAAAACTTAACCAACTCCACGGCGCCCACCTATGCTATCTTGGCGCGTGGTGCTACCGACCAGCAGGTTGCCATGGTGGCTAAAAACGTTACTAGTGCCATGGTTCAGGCCCACGGCAGCAACAATGGCTTTGAAGTGTTGAGCGGCAATCAAAATTTGGCTGTCAACGACACGATCCTAAACTTGCTGACACGCCTGATCGCCGGCATCGCCGCTATTTCGTTGTTAGTTGGCGGACTGGGCATCATGAACGTTATGCTGGTGTCGGTGTCGGAACGGCTGCACGAGATCGGTATTCGCAAAGCTGTCGGCGCCACTAACCGACAGATCATGAGCCAGTTCATGGTCGAGGCTACCGCTCTAAGCTTGGCCGGTGGCCTAATCGGCATTTTGATTTCCTTCTTGATTGACCTAGCTCTGCGAGCCTGGACTACTTTGCAACCTAATATAAGCTGGCAAATCGTGGTCATTGCCAGCGGTGTGTCGCTGTTAGTCGGCGTTATTTTTGGTACGATTCCAGCCGCTAAGGCGGCACGCAAAGATCCGATCTTGGCCCTTCGAAGCGAATAGTTATTCGGCGCAGCTGCCGGTGCCGACTGGCCGGGTTAATTTGTCGGCCTGCTTGAGTTCGCTACTGATTTGAGTGGTGGTCAGGGCGTAGCCAACGTGGTCGTAAGAGGTGGATTCCGCAAAAACCACGCCAATGACGTGGCCATCCTCGGTCACTAGTGGTCCGCCGGAATTGCCTGGAATCACATCAGCCTTTAAGGCGTAAACGTCGCGCACCGTGTGGCCGGAGCCATAGATGTTTCGGCCGACAGCACTGAACTCATCGAGTACGGCGGCCTGGCCAGCATTAAAGGCGCCGCCGCCCGGGTAGCCAAGCACGGCGGCCGGTGTGCCCCGGCTGACGGTGCTATTGGCCAAGCTCAGACTGGGCTCGTTAAGGTTTGGTACCCGCAGCACGGCGAAATCCAGGTTGGGGTCGAACCACACCACCGAAGCGGCCCGCGAGCCGTGAATATCTTGCACAAAAGGCGTAGTGATGCCGGCCACTACATGGGCATTGGTGGCCACTAAGCCCGGGCCAACTACAAAACCAGAACCCGACACAATGCCACCACAGCCTTGGCCTTTTATCCGTACCACCGAATTCTTGTCGGCATTAACGGCGCTGGCCAGGTCACCAAGAGCCGGCAAGTTAACTTGTGACGGTGGCACCGGTTCATTACCGATGAAAACGTCTGGAAAGCCGTTCGGATCAATTAAGTGGCCGAGGCTGGCGATAATGTTGGGTGCCGGCGGTAAAATCCGGTTTAAGGCACTAATGATGTGCGAGCTGCGCACCTCGTTTTTAATGCCGTTAAATGGCAGGCCAATGGCAATCGAGGCCAGCAACCAGACGCTAAGTAAGAGCGCCACTATGTTGAGTGCGCCGCCCAGGCCGTTATCGAGCTTATTGATCTGTTTGCCAAACAGCCGCAGCTTTAACCGCAGGCCGGCGAATTCGCCGATAGTCAGACCGATTAAGGCACAGCCTAGAGTGGTTAAAATTACTATAAAGGCTCGGGGCGCCGGCGTGCTGGCTAATCGCACCGTAAAGGGTTGCAGCCAGCTACCTAGGAATAATCCGCCAAAAAAGCCTATGGCGGCCAGTAATTGGCGCGCAAAACCACTACCCAAACCCCGATAGAGCGCACTAATGGCTAAAATAATGATCAGTAGGTCGATCAGCATACTCTAGAAGTGGCCTCGGACTAGGCCGAGCGCTAGCATGGCCAGGCTGGCACAAATACAGTAGATACCAAAAGGCTTTAGATCGCGGTCGCGGAAATACTTATCGAGGTAGCGCACCGTAAAGTAGGCGGCGATGCCGGCCACCAGACCGCCAGCCAGGATTTGGCCGCGCACACCAGCGTCGAGATGGCTAAAGAAGTCCGGCAACTTGTAAACACCAGCTCCCAGGATGATCGGCGTGGCCAGCAGGAACGAAAAGCGGGCGGCATCCTCGTGGCTCAGACCACTCATCAGGCCACTGATCATGGTTATGCCGGAGCGGCTAATGCCGGCAAACAAGGCGCTAGTTTGGGCTACGCCAATAATGCCAGCCCGTTTAAATGTCAATTTATCGCTGACGTTTTGAGTGGTAGCCGATAGTTTACCGCTTTGCTTGTGCACCTTCTTTTGATAGCGGTCGCCGATCAGCAAAATGCAGCCATTAATAAATAAGAAGATAATCGCCGACGAGGGCTTGGCAAAATGGGTACGCAGGCTGTGTTCAAAAATAACCCCGAATAAGCCGGCTGGAATGGTGGCTACAATCAGTAGCCAGGCCAACTTGCCATCGGCTGTGTCAACTTTACGGGACTGCACAGAGCGGAAGAAGCCCTTAATGATGCGCACCCACGCTTCCCTGTAAAAGACTAACAGGGCTACGGCTGTGGCAACGTGCAGAATAACTGCGAACGACAAAAAGTAAGATTCGGCCTGGCTTTGAGCTTTGACCACACCGTACCAGCCAAACAACCAGGGGAACAATACCAGATGTCCCAGGCTAGATACGGGAAACAGCTCGCTGACCCCCTGCAACAATCCCAGAATAATAGCTTGGAAAAAGGTAATCATCTATTTAATTCTACGACGCTTCGCTCAAGTCTACAAAAAATCTCACTGAGATTTTTCGGGATCAGCTATGCCCGGCTCGTAAATAATTAAATCGTCCGCATTCTTTGACCAGGCGTCGAGCAGTGGTTGTACAATCCGCCAGCTTAAGAGTACCTCTTGGCTGGTGGAAAATAAGGTACGATCTCCCCTGATGGCGTCCACCAGCACTCGTTCATAAGCATTAGGGTGACCAGAATCACCGAAGTTGTTCTGATAAGAAAAATCCATGGTTGTAGTTTGGGTTTCATAGCTGAACCCCGGTTTTTTAGTGATCAGTTCCAGCTCGATTCCCTCATTTGGCTGGATGCGGAAGCGCAGTCTATTGGTCGTACTGGTTTCGTGGCCGTGAAAAGCCACGTCAACTTCGGCCTTGCGCTCATTTAAAGCCTTACCGGTTAATAGTTTAATCGGTACATCATGCCAGCGCGGGTTATTAATAAAGAGCGTAATTTCGGCATAGGTTTCAGTGGCGGAGTCGGGATTATTAACCTCTTCGCGGTAGCCCTTGTATTGGCCACGCTTGGCGCGTTGTTTGACTTGGTCTATTGGCACGGGCTCAACCTGCTCCAGTACGGCTTGTTTTTTAGCGTGGATTTGCTGGCTGCTAAATTCGTCGGGCTGATCCATGGTTACTATTCCTAAAATTTGCAGCAGATGGTTTTGGATAATATCCCTTAGAGCGCCTAGCGGATCATAAAAGGCGGCTCGGCCGGCAATGCCTTGATCCTCGCGTTGACTGATTTCTATGCCAGCGATGTGCTGGTTATTCCACAACGATTCAAAAATTGGATTTTTGAAGCGGAAAGTCAGAATGTTCTGCACGGTTTCTTTGGCCACGTAGTGGTCGATCCGGAAAATTTGTTCTTCTTTAAAGACCTTGACTGTTTCGTTAATTAACTCTTGGGCCGATTGCAGGTCGTAGCCGAACGGTTTCTCGACCAATAAGCGGGTGTCTGCTCGATCGTGCCGACAGCTCTTATTTAGCTCGGCTTCACCCATCAGACGAACGATTGGCGCATAGGCTTTAGGAGGCACAGATAAGTAGTACAAGCGGTTCATGCAGACGCCTTGGTTGGTCTCGATGGCGTCTAACTTTTCATGCAAGGCTCGGTAGGCGGCCTGGTCTTCTAGATCCATTTGAAACATGTCGGTGCGTTCGCGTATCTCTTTCATGACGGCCGGATCGCAAGTTTTATCGACCTCATTGATGCAGAGCTCGACTTGCTCAAACAACTCATCGACACTGACATCTCGGCGGCTGATGCCTAAGATAACGGTTTGCGAGTTGAGTAGGCCGTCTTTTACAAGATGATACAGTGCTGGCAGCAGATAGCGCTGCGATAAGTCGCCAGTGATCCCAAAAATCACCAAAATGGCCGGTTCTAAATTGGTGGATTTGTCTGACATTAAGCCTCCCCTACTTGGTCATTATAAATGTAGGCCTCGGACAATTCTTTAAGAATTTGAGACGGTTGCTCGCTTAAGGGTAGGTCTTGGTTCTTGAGCTTAGATAGGCTTTCGCGCTTGTTGTCGCCATAAGCCAATACGTAAGCGGCAGTCAGTTGCTTGAGGGCTGGAAAGGTGGTGGTCAGGCGTTTTAGCGGTGGCGCGTCGTAGCCGATGGCCAAGGCGGTCGTTTCTGCGCTAGCCGCTGAATGCGGCAATATGCCGGCGGTGTGGCCGTCTGGGCCGATGCCTAGCTGGCCAATGAGTACATCGTTAAAGCTAAAAGCTTGTTCAATCATCTCTTTAAAATAAGCCGTATTTTGTTCAAAACCCAAGCCTGCCTGGATTACAGGATACAAAGTTGCCTGTTTATCGGGGAAACCGGCGTTTATTAGCTGTTGCCAGTTGGAATCGGCGTGGCCGATGGGCCCGTAGCGCTCGTCTACGAGGGTCACGCTTAGGTTGCGACTTAGCTCATCTGGAATTTGGCTCATAATTTGCACATTTGCGGTTATTTGGGAGCCGCCGCTAACCAGCCATAAGACGCGCCTGTCGTTAGACAGCTCATCAACCAACCGCTTAGCCACGGCGGCGGCCGCCTCTTCCCAACCGCTTGTCAGCACAAACTGCATAATCTAACTATACACGAATAACCTGGTTGCGCTCGGCGCCGACACCGATTTGGCTGATCGGTAATCCCAGCTCGTCTTCAAACAATTTAACAAAGGTGGCTGCTTGTTTGGGCAGCTTAGAAAAGTCGCGTACATCACTAATGTCGGCCTCCCAGGTGGGTAGTTCGACGTATTCCGGCTGACAATCGTAGAGCGCCACGGCTGAGCCGGGGGCATTAAGGCGGGATTTGCCTTGGTATTGGTAAGCGGTCGCGATCTTAACCTTATTACCATAACGCGGCACATGGTCTAATTTTGTGAGTAAAATCTCGTCGGCACCGTTGACGCGAATGGCATTTTTCAGTTCCACCAGATCGGGGTAACCGATGCGGCGCGGTCGTTTAGTGGTGGCGCCATATTCGCTGTCGGTGATGCCCTTCTTGCCGCGAATATGATCGGCTAGAACCTCGTCGGTGATTTCGGTCACGAACGGGCCGCCGCCAACGTGCGACTTGACCGATTTGACCACTAGACTGACCCGGTTTAGGTGTTTGGCCGACACCCCCAAACCGTCTAGCAAGCCGCCGACAGTGGTCGACGACGATGTGACCGATGGGTACATGCCATGGTTAATATCCAACCAAAAGGCCTGGGCCCCCTCGCCCAGCACGGCCTCACCGGCCTCTAGCCGTTCATTGATTACTTCCACGGTGTCGGATATGTAACTTTCCAGCGCCTGCACGGCTTTAACCCACTCTTCTATTTCTTGCTTGAGGTCGGCTGCACTGCGCTGGTCTTTAGCCGGCAGAGTCTGATTGACGGCCTGCAGGGCTTCGTAGGCGTGGTCAAACAGCAGTTTGGGATTATTAACGGACTCTAGCCGCAAGCCTTCGCGCAAGTACTTGTCGCCGGCCACGTAAGCGATGCCAGACTGGGTGCTGCCCTGCGCCTTGTGGCTGCCCTCGCGCAGGGCGTCGAGCGCCAGGTGGTGCGGCATGACCAAGTGAGCCGTATCGCTGACCAGCAGGTTCTTAGCGGTGACCTTCATGCCGACTTGGCGCAAAGCCTCAATTTCGTTAGCTAGTCGGCGCGGATCTACGTATACGCCGTTGCCAATAATGTTCAACTTATCAGGGTAAGCGATGCCGGACGGAATTTGGTGCAGAGCTATGGGTTGCATTGATTCCGGCACCACGGTGTGGCCGGCGTTTGAGCCGCCGTTGCCGCGGGCCACCACGCTATAATCTGCCGCGAATAAATCGACGAAGCGTCCTTTGCCTTCGTCACCTCTCTGTCCTCCAACTATGGCGTGGAATGGCATACCTGATAGAGCATACCCGCCCAGGGGCGATTAAGCAAGTATCTTAGATTTGGTTTTGACCTTCAAAGAGAGCGGAGACCGACAGGCTGTTGGCGACAGCGCTGATGGCATCGGCCAGCAGACCGGCCACCGACAACACTACGACTTTGTCGGTTTTGCTCTTAGTGTCGATAGGTACAGTATTGGTGACGACTAGTTTTTCGAAGCCGGAGGCCTCGATCTTATCAAGTGCGCTCTCCGAGAATATACCATGGGTGGCCAGGCCGTGCACCGTTTTGGCGCCCTTCTCTTTTAGCAGGTCGGCGGCGGCGCAGAAAGTGCCGGCAGTGTCGATCATGTCGTCAATGATGACGCAGTTGCGGCCCTCTACGTTTCCTATAAGATGCTTGGCCTCGACGGTGTTTTTGTCGAGAGCATTGCGGCTTTTATGAATGATGGCCATATCGGTGCCTAAGCGGCTGGAATATCGCTCCGCCAGCTTCACCCGACCGGCATCGGGAGCGACGATTACCACATCTGTACCGAAGTTATCTTTGACGTATTTGCTGAACAGAGGGAAAGCGATCAGGTGGTCGAACGGCCCGTTGAAAAAGCCCTGGACCTGGCCGGAATGCAAATCGACGCTCATGATGCGATCGGCGCCGGCGGCGGTGAGCATGTCAATCACCAGACGAGCGCTGATCGGTTCCCGGCCGGCTGCTTTGCGATCTTGACGGGCATAGCAAATCAGGGGGCAGACTGCCGTAATGCTGCGGGCCGAGGAGCGCTTGGCAGCGTCAATCATTAGTAGCTGCTCCATTAAAGCGCTGTGAATGTCTCCGTAATGAGTCTGAACGATGAAGACATCATCGCCACGGATCGACTCATGGAATCGAACGCGCATTTCACCATTGGCAAAATCTTCGATCAGCACCTCGCTGAGCTTAATGCCCAGATCGTCGGCAATTTCTTGGCTCAGTTCCGGATGGACGCGCCCGCTTAGAAGCTGCATACGGTTAACCTGCCGGATTCGAGCTTCTCCCACGCGATTCATTCCCCCTAGTGTATCTACCTTAGTGGCTATAAATCAAGCGCTTTAGCCGAAAGCATGGGTCTTCCAATATCGCTGTCGATTTAGTGAACATGGTTACTATCTGGACAATGACTAAGAACCTATGACGTAATCTAATAGAGCGATACGAATATAAAGACCGTTGCCGGCTTGTTCAAAGTACTTGGCGCGAGGATCGGCGTCCACCTCGGCCGCGATCTCATCAACCCGCGGCAACGGATGCATAATAATGGCTTTTTCGGGCAAGCCCTTGATTGACGTGGTCGTGAGGTTAAAACTACCTCTGTCCAAAGCTTCACCCGCAGCGAGCCGCTCTTTTTGCAGCCGCGTCCAATAAACCACATCAGCGTCTTTGAAAGCGGAATTCATATCCGTTGTTTCGATAAAGGTTAAGCCCTTTTCGTGTAAAATATCTTTAATATCACCGGCTATTTGTAGCTCAGGTATCGATATGAAGGTGAAGCGGTTGCCAGGGTATTTGGCTAGCATTTTGACTAGGGACCGAATGGTTCGCCCGTTGCGTAAATCTCCACCGGCAACCACATGTAGGTTGTCGAGGCGGCCGAAGTGGCGGTAAATGGTGTAAACGTCGAGCAGGCTTTGAGTAGGATGATCTCCTTTACCATCACCAGCGTTCAGGATTGGAACCTGGCTAACAGCGGCCGCCCGGGCCACCGACCCGGTTTCGGGGTGGCGGATGACGATGGCGGCGAAATCATATTGATTAAGCACGCGCACGGTGTCTTCAATGGTTTCACCCTTGGCGGCCGAAGAAAATTCAGCCGCGTTTTCGGTGCTGACTACGCCCAAGCCCAACTTGAGGGCGGCAGTCTCGAAACTGACACGGGTGCGGGTGGATGGTTCGTAAAACAAGCTGCAAAGTTGCTTACCCTGGTATTTTTGGGCCAGTTCGCGGCTTTGCTTAGGATGGGCTACCGCTTCGCGGAAGCCATCGGCCAACTCGAATAACTGGGTAAGCTGTTCCGGCGTAAATTGGTCGGCATTTAAGACGTGCATAATCTTTCCTTTCATCGGGACCTTACCTTAACGTAATCTTGCCAGGCTTTGGGCTGGCGGTTTTGCAAAGCCTCGTCGCTTAAGCAGTGCAACAGTACCCGGCCGGTTTCGGCATTGGTGACGAGTGGGATGTGGTTATCGATGGCCAGTCGCCGGATGACGAAGGCATCTTGATTATCTTCGCTGCTAGACGGCACACAAACCATCAGGCCGATCTTTTGTTGCTTGATGGCCGAGGGAATGCTTGGCTCACTTTTGTCGGCAATCTTGTTTAATTTAATGGTTTTTATGCCATGGTCTAACAAGTATTTGTGGGTGCCAGCGGTACTATAGATTTTCCAGCCTTGATCGACCAATCGAGCGGCTTCACTGATAAACTTGTGCTTGTGTTCGTCGGGCAGACTCAAGAAAATATTGCGGTTTTTGGCCTGTTGCTCTGTTGCTAGCCAAGAACTGTAAAAGGCTTCGTAAAAATCGTCGCCAAAGGCGGCCACTTCGCCTGTGGAGGCCATTTCCACGCCGGCCACCGGGTCGGCGCCCTTCAATCGATTATATGAGAATTGCGGGCTCTTAACGGCTACGTAGTCGTACTCCAGCGTTTGGTACTCCTGGCCAGAATCGAGGCCGAGCATGGCTTCGGTGGCAATGGCGATAAAGTTGTGCCCCGTCACCTTGGAAACGAACGGAAACGAACGCGAGGCCCTAACATTGCACTCAATCACCTTTAAGTCGTTGTCTTTGGCGATGAATTGTACGTTGAACGGCCCGGTGATCTGTAAATTGGCGATGATTTGCTTAGTGATCAGCTTGGCTTTGCGAACGGTTTCTAGGTACAGCCGCTGGGCTGGCAGCACCACTGTGGCGTCGCCGGAGTGCACGCCGGCGTTCTCAATGTGCTCCGAAATGGCGTAAATTTGTAACTTGCCGTCTTTAGCTACACCGTCAATCTCAATCTCTTTGGAATTGGTAATAAAGCGCGACATAACTACCGGGTGTTCAGGTGATAAAAGAGCTGCCTCAGACAAATAAAAGGCCAGCTCCCGATCGTTCATGACCACGTTCATGGCGCCGCCCGACAGCACGTAAGACGGGCGCACGATCACCGGGTAGCCGACTTTGCGCACGAAAGTCTTGGCCTTATTGAGAGTGGTGACTTCTTGCCATTCCGGCTGGTCAATGCCTAATTGATTGAGCATGGCCGAGAACTTCTGGCGGTCTTCGGCGCGGTCGATCTGTTCGGGAGTGGTTCCTAATATGGGGTACTTGGCTTTAAACAGCGGCAGGGCCACGTTGTTGGCGACCTGGCCGCCGACTGATACGACTAATCCATGGGGGCTTTCAAAATCGGCGATGTCGCGCAACCGTTCCAGCGACAATTCCTCAAAATACAGCCGGTCGGATCGGTCAAAGTCGGTCGAAACCGTTTCAGGGTTGGAGTTGACCATAATAGTTTGCCAACCGTGCCGGTGCAGAGTTTTGGCGGTATTAACGGCGCACCAGTCGAACTCCACCGAGGAGCCGATGCTATACGGCCCCGAACCAATCACCACCACGGCCTTTTGGCCGATCGGTTTAACGTCGTTGGTGCGGCCATGGTAAGTCGTATACAAGTAATTGGTTGAGGCCGCGAACTCGCCAGCCAAGGTATCGATCTGTTTAATAACCGGCTTAATGCCATGCTTCAGCCGCAACCGGCGCACCTCGTCTTCGGTCTTAGCGGTTAGTTTGGCGATCACTCGGTCAGCAAAGCCCATCTGTTTGGCTTGTAGCAGCAGTTCCTCGTTTAACGACTTGGTTTTAATGATGTTTTCCAGCTCTTGAATATCTTTGAGGTGCCGCAAAAACCAGCGGTCGATATTTGACAGTTTATGGAGTTTTTCGATGTCGCTACCTTTTTTAAAGGCCTCGTAGATGGCGAACAGGCGGCGGTCAGTCGGGCGGCTGATTTCGTCGAGTGGATCTTTGATTTTATAGGGGTGGTCAGTTAGGCCCTGGGCGCCGATGTTCAGCATGCGCGTGGCTTTTTGGATGGCTTCGGGGAACGATCGGCCCAGCGCCATCACCTCACCGACGCTTTTCATTTCCGAGCCGATATGATGGTCGCTGGATTTTAATTTGGCCAGGTCCCAGCGCGGCACTTTAACGGCAATGTAATCGAGGGCCGGCTCAAAAAAGGCCGAAGTGGTGCCGGTGACGCTGTTTTTGAGCTCGCGCAGTTCCTTGCCTAACATCAGTTTGGTGGCAATAAAGGCCAAGGGGTAGCCGGTGGCCTTAGAGGCCAGGGCGCTGGATCTAGACAGGCGGGCGTTAACCTCAATGACGCGGTACTCGCCGTTAGCCGGGTTGAGGGCGTACTGAATGTTGCACTCGCCGATGATGCCCAGATGGTTGATGGTGCGGATGGCGACTTCACGCAAGTGGTGGTATTCCTGGTTGGTCAGGGTTTGCGAGGGGGCGACCACAATGCTTTCGCCAGTGTGCACGCCCATCGGGTCGAGGTTTTCCATATTGCAAACGGTTATGGTGTTGCCGCTGGCGTCGCGCACTACTTCGTATTCAATTTCTTTCCAGCCGACTAGGAATTCTTCGATCAGCAGCTGTTGTACGGCTTGCAGAGCCTCGCCAGCTTTTTGACGTAATTGGTCAGCGTTGTTTACCCGGCCGGAGCCGAGGCCGCCCAGGCTATAACCGGCCCGCAGCATCACCGGGTAACCAATGGTTTGAGCGGCCGCCAGAGCCTCGTCGACGCTACCGGCGGTTAGGCTACGAGCCGTATCGGTGCCAACTTCGGCCATAGCCTGTTTAAATAGTTCGCGGTCCTCGGTGATTTTAATGGTTTGCACCGGCGTGCCCATAACCCTAATGCCTAGCCGCTTAAAAACACCCTGGTCATGCAGGTTAAGGCCGAGGTTCAGGGCGGTTTGGCCGCCAACGCTGAGCATTACGGCGTCGGGTCTTTCCTGCTCTAAAATTTTAGTGACAGTCTCGACATTTAACGGCTGAAAATAAACCCGGTCGGCCATGTCGCCGTCGGTTTGGACGGTGGCGATGTTAGGGTTAATCAGCACAGTATGAATGCCCTCTTCCTTCAAAGCCTTAATGGCTTGCGAGCCGGAATAATCGAACTCACCGGCCTGGCCGATGCGCAGGCCGCCGGAGCCGAAAATAACTACTTTTTTAGGGATTACCTGCTTCATAAGGTCTTATAAAACCTTTCGAACAGCCAGTGGGTGTCGGTGGGGCCGGGCGCCGCCTCGGGGTGGAATTGCACCGAGAAGAAGGGCTTGGAGGAGTGCCGGATGCCTTCGACCGAACCGTCATTCAGGTTACTGAACGAAACCTGCCAGCCTTTGGGCAGCGAGCCAGCATCAATGGCATAGCCGTGGTTCTGGCTGGTGATGTAGCAGCGTTGGCCATTCTCCTCGAGGCAGGGTTGGTTGTGGCCGCGGTGACCATACTTCAGCTTGTAGGTTTTGGCGCCGACAGCCAGAGCCATCAGCTGGTTGCCCAGGCAGATGCCAAAGACCGGCTTGTTGCCGGCTAAAGCTTGCTTAGTTATGGCTATGGTCGGCTTATAATCTTCGGGGTTACCCGGACCGTTCGAGATCACCACACCGTCGTAATCTTCGTTGGTGTAGTCGTAATCAAGCGGGACTCGCTTGACCTGAACCGGCAACTTAAGCAGGCTGCGCAAAATATTTTCCTTAGCGCCGCAATCGACCAAAATAACCTTCTTGGCATGTTGTTGGTTGTAGCTAACCGGCTTTTTAACAGATACAAAACTGGGCTTTATTTTCAGCTTGCCGGCATCCACCGGCTCGGTGCTGATGGCGCCCAGCATGGTGCCCTTTTCGCGTAAATGTTTAGTCAGCGCCCGGGTGTCGACGCCCCACATGACCGGAATGTTCTGGCTGGCCAGCCAATCGGCCAGGCCACTACTTGATCCACTGTGGCTACCCTGCCAATCCAGCTCACTGACTACTACGCCGCGCACCCGAATTTTGTCGGATTCGGCATCACCCGGCTGCACGCCGTAATTGCCCAGTAAGGGATAGGTAAATACCAGGATTTGGTTATTGTAAGACGGATCGGTCAGCGACTCGACGTAGCCGGTCATACCGGTATTAAAAACCACTTCTCCTACTCCTGCCTGGGCTTGCTGCTCCGACATAAAGCCTTCAAAAACGCTGCCGTCGCTGATATAGAGCTTAGACGGCTTTATTATAGAAAAATCGCCCCTTTCGGAGCGATTTTCCGTTTGCAATATATCGTTTGTGAGAATCTTTCCCTCGGCCATTAACATGAAATGTTACCAGGTAATGATTATTTGAGCAAGCCTGTCCGCGCCCGTCTTCGGTAAGTCTAGAATTGTTATAATCATGTAATTATGTCACAATATACGCTATGAACATAGGTGAGTCCCGAGAGCTACTTGCTCAATTTGATCAAGACCTGGCAAACGAGCCAGACCGTAATAGTCATATTTGGTATGAGGAAGAGTTCAAACTCCATACTGAATATATTGAAGCCGTACAGGCTATGGATCAAGTGGGCATTTTAGCTGGACATTTGGGCAAAATAGCTCAGATAAAGACCGAACAAGCTGCAATCACAGAGGCTGCTGAAGAAATTGAAGCTGAGGGGCCAATTGAGCCAGATTCAATAGAACCAGCCCATATACCGACAGCTGAAGAAGTGCTAAGGAGAAGAATCCAAAAGAAGTACGAGACTGAATACGATGCCTATCAAGCTGATATGGCTAGCTGTAGTGGAATGAAAAAGTCAAAGCGTGAAAACCAAGAAAGAATGGCACAACGTTCATTTGCCAGACGCTTTACAGACTTTAGTGAAGTGACAGGAAATACACATATAGTCCTAGATGTAAGTGGCTCACTTTTAATAGCACTCAGGTATATAGAAGAACCGGCATTGATAGACGAAGTCTATGCAAACTGTGCCAATTATGCCGAAAGACACGGAGCAGAAGTCACTGCCAACCCTAAAAACTTTGCTGACATCATAGGAATTGCAGCTACTAATCCTATCTTGCAGCCATATTTTGAAAATATACTAAAGTCTATCTATTCAACTCGCCATAATACAGGGGACTTTGCAACAATAAACCAAAACCTTGCTGCTGCAGCATTCGAGCTACTAGCAAGTACCAGAGCCTTAGCAAAGGTTGTAAACATAGCATTTGGCAAAGAGCCGTATATCACGTCGCAGCATCACTATGAGTATATAAAGCACGCGATGGAAACTTATTTATCAGGTGATTTTCAGAAACTTGTAGATGATCGTCAAGCTTTTATTATTTTCGGTATTTTGAATAATGATATTACCGGGCTAAATCTTATGCATCCAGAGGCAATGACGACAGCAAGCCAGAGGGTTCAAGAGAAGTACAAAGAAATTATAGAATCTCTAGGGCTAAGAACACGTCCAGATTTTTTCACCAGTCTTATCTTTCGAGGAAACACTATAAGGGACTTCGATCCTGTTTCTGTCAATAGCCTTAGCGGTGAACCATTAGATCTTCACCATAAACCCATGCCTGATGAATTAAAAGCTTTGTTGCCCCATTCTCAATTATTTCGTAAACGGATGCAAGAGTTTGCACCCTATACCTACAGTGTACTGGCCGCAAAAAACGTTACTGAATCTGAGCAACAAAATCCTGAAACACTTCATGGGTTAGCTATCCCAGTGAGTCCCTCTATAGCATTAGACTTATATACACCCATTCCCGGCGCACAATTTGAGCCAACGGCACAGCAAACTGATTTGATGTACAGAAGGCTATCTGAAGTAATGCCAAAGTTGTTGGCAGCAATCGTTGATGGTATAAATGTTAGCTCCTACAAACAGGCTGGGGAATTGAACATGGCATATGCGCCATTATTTGACAATAACCCCAGAAAGGGAGTTGTAGTATTTAGGCCCGCAATAGAAATCGACAAAAAAACGCACGCGGCAATACAATATCTGACCATTAACTATTGCAAATTAAGAGTTAGCGAGACGTCCAAACTTGCGGAGGATGATTCTCTCTTCGAAATCTTCGAAATACCTATCAATGAATACGAGTCTTCTAACAGAGAAATTAGACAAGCTATTAAGCAGCAGCAAAAACGCTTCCTCGGTAGACGACCTGTTAAATTTTCTATGTCAGAACATTATCGTATAGCTGGCTTAAACTCTGTCAGTTTTAGATACGACCCAAAGAAAGATCGTATTATATCTCTTTTTGAGCTTGACGATGGATCTGTCGAGCTACAATTAGATAAAGATTTCAACATTGACATAAACGACGGCCCTACAACTGATGTCCATGACCGAATGAAACTATACTATGAAAACTTGATTCTAAAACATGTTAGGATTTGGCTGTGCGAACAGGAAGTACGCACTTCAGAGGGGACTGTTAGTGAAACCTCTGGCAACTCGGCTAATATGGGTCACTTTGCTTACTTGCGTATACGTGAAAGTGACGGACGTAGATATCGATTTAGTGAGATGCAACGGAAGTATTGTATAGAAGAACAAGGTCGTGACTTAGCGTCTGAGAACGAGCGATTGCTCATACTCGATGAGACCGGGCAAGAACGTAACTCAACTTACGTACGAGAAAACTATGACCCATCTAAACCTCCCCTAGAAATTTATTACGCATCATTGGACTAGTTTATAATTAAGTTATGGCTACATCAGACATCGCCACTAAAATTAACTGCCACTTTGAACCATACATAACGCCCGAATTAGTACCTGTCTTGTGGCCTATGAACAGCCCAAACCACATCTCTGTTTCATTAAACAGATTACAAATCTGACGAGATGAGTGAACTGATTACCCTGCCCGGCTTGATTGATCCGCACGTGCACTTGCGCGATCCTGGTCAAACCCACAAAGAAGACTTTTTCAGTGGCACGTCAGCGGCTCTGGCCGGCGGCTATACCACTGTGCTG
The DNA here is from genome assembly GCA_036276195.1 of Saccharimonadales bacterium (SeqCode). Classification (GTDB taxonomy): domain Bacteria; phylum Patescibacteriota; class Saccharimonadia; order Saccharimonadales; family UBA4665; genus DATBED01. The sequence continues at coordinate 16,735 of DATBED010000103.1, forward strand.
GATATGCCCAATAACTCCGAGCCAATCACGACTTTGGAGAGGCTAGAAGCTAAACGGCAAATTGCCAGCCAAAAGGCCGTTAGTGATATTGGCTTCCATTTTGGCACGCTCGGCGATAATTTTGCCGAGTTTGCGCAAGTGATCGATCAAGTTATGGGCCTCAAAATCTACCTAAATGTTACCACCGGGGGTTTTGTTATCGATAAAGACAAACTGCTGGCCATCTACGAGGCATGGCCCGGCATTAAGCCGATTTTGCTGCATGCCGAAGAGGATGTCTCCGACTTAGTTATGACCGTTTTGCGGGCCACCAAAAAACCGACCCATATGTGCCATGTGTCCAGCTCCAAAGAGCTGCAATTTGTCATGGAGGCCAAAGATGCCGGCTTACCCATAACTTGCGGAGTCACACCGCACCATCTCTTTTTAACGGATGAAGACGCGGCTCGGTTAGGCCCTTATGGCCACATGAAGCCGTTCTTAAAAAGTCAGGCCGAGCAAGACTTCCTATGGGATCACCTGGATTATGTCGATGTGATTGAGTCGGATCACGCGCCACATACCAAGGTGGAAAAGAACAGTGACAATCCGCCTTTTGGCGTGCCGGGGCTGGAAACGACCCTTCCTTTAATGCTGACTGCCGAAGCCGAAGGCAAACTGACTAGACGGCAATTGCTTGAGCGCCTGCACTATAATCCGGCTCGTATTTTTAACCTGCTAACTGATGATGCGACTCATATCGAAGTCGACATGACTGAATACGAGGTAAAGAACGAAGATCTGTTGACTAAAGCCGGCTGGAGCCCGTTTGCCGGCCGCCGAGTGGTTGGTAAGGTCAAAAAGGTAGTTCTGCGCGGCCAAACGGTATTCGAAAATGGCCGGGTACTGGCCACGCCCGGCAGCGGCCGCATTTTAGCTTAACCGATCGTGTTTTTTTCCATATAGCCGGTGTACCAGCTGTAGTTTTTGCCGAAGAATTTGGCGATCAGCTCAATGCCCAGCTCGGCCGTTTTGTAGTCGATATCTTGCAGCGGGTTGTACTCCACTACGTCTATGCCGATCACATTACATTTTTCACCTACGTACTCAGCCAGTGTGGCAATCTCGCGGTAACTGAGGCCTTTGGCGTTAGGCATGCCGGCACCCGGTGCGTAAATCTGGTCAATTGAATCGAGGTCTAGACTAACCCAAATATTAGGCACACGATCAGCTAGTTGATCGATCATTTTGAGTACCGGCGACAAATTATGGCTAAGCAGATCAAACAGCGTGAAAACCGGCAGCTGCTCGCGGGCAATCAGTTCCAGCTCGGCGGCATCAAAGTCGCTGCCACCTATATGAAGTAGGTTTCCTTTGGCTATTTTAGTGGTTTCCGCGTGCAGGTCTTTTAGCGGTTCGGCGCCAAAGCCCATAAGGGAGGCCAGGTGCATGCCGTGTACGTTACCACTTAAGGTAGTTTCTTCGGTATTCATGTCGCCATGAGCGTCGAAGTAAATTAGGCCAAGCTGGCCGTTAAGAGCTACTGACGCGCCGCTGACGGCGCCAAGGTTAATCGAGTGGTCGCCACCTAGCACAATCAATTTACGGTCGTCTTGAATGGTCTGCTCGGTTTTGGCCGCCACTTCTCTGTTAACCCGCAGAATTTCGTCTAGATAATGCATGCGGGGATTACCTGGCTCAAGCTTAGCCCGATCTCTACACTCCACATCTCCCAGATCGTTAATTTGAAAACCGGCGTGTTCCAGTTTGGCCACGACGTTCTGGTAACGAAAGGCTTGTGGACCGATGTCGACACCCAAATTTTCGGCACCCAAGTCGAGCGGCACCCCTAGCAAAGATACGTTAGTTGAGTCGGAATCAGGCATATAAAAATTATATCACCTAGCCAATAAGGTATTATTAGGATTATGAAATACAAGATTGGAGTTTACGGCTCGGCCGCCGGCGACATGACGGCAGCCAGTGAGAAAGCGAAAGAGTTGGGCCGAGTTTTGGGTAACTATGCTGACTCTATAATTATTTTAACCGGCGCCACCAGCGGCTTGCCTGATTTGATTGCCAGCGAAGCGGCGGCTAAAGGCGTGGAAGTTTGGGGCTATGCCCACACGCTTGACGAGGCCAGTTGGCATAAGGCTCATCCAGACAACGACATTTCAATTTACCAGAAGATAATTTATGTGCCAACCAGCTATCCTCTCGCTAAAAATAAGCACGAGTCTCAGAAGTACCGCAACGTAATCTCGACCGCCAACTGCGACGCCGGCATTTTCGTGTCCGGCCGTTGGGGCACGCTGAACGAATTTACCAATCTTATAGATTTTCAGAAGTCTGCGGGCGTACTGACCGGCACCGGCGGCATCGCCGACGAGCTACCTGCCCTCACCCAAAAAATCCACAAAGCAGGCCAAGGCGCCGTCATTTTCGACGACAACCCCAAGAAACTGGTCGAAAAGCTGCTAGCGGACTTGGAATCTAAAAAGCCAGCTTGACAGATTATCTACCCATGCGATAATGAAATTACAAACGGCTTCGGCCTCACCCCCGCTCAGTGCGGGGGTATAATATTTTAGAGGGATGTCCACTTTTTTCTAGTAACAATTTAGTCATTGCTAGTTTTATCTCCTGGAAGTCATGCATACTAACAGTGCTCATCTTATCGAGTAGTCGCTTAGCGTCATAATCGCGCATATGTGATAGCAGAACTGTGTTTTTAACCCCTTTCACATTTAATATTCGATAATATCTGCCACTTTTTAAGCTGGTTGACAAAGGCAGCGCGTAGAATAAGCAATTATTGAACTTCTTAATAATCAAAACGGGACGAGCAAAATATGACCCTTTACCATATTCTTCGTCGCCTATGTTTTGACCTATGGCAGCCCACCAAACCTCACGCTCATGAAAGAAAGGGCGTTCGGCTTCATTATGAAGAAGAGTTTTTCTAAAATGCCACTTAGCAAAGTCGTTCGAAGACATTGCATGATTATAGGCCTGACCTTAGACATACCCATAGAAAGTTAATGATTATTTAATCTTTGAGGGATTGTTTGATTTCGGTGGCGAGATTTGGGTTCCATATGGCGCCGGTTACGGACATGACGATGTCGGCACCGGCTGCGCGGTATTCCTGAAAGTCATCTGCCTTTAACACCCCGCCCATACCTATAATCTTATATTGGTAACCAAACTCTTGACGTAAGTTGGCGAGCTCTTGCACCATTCCCAAACCGGCTTTCTTAATTGGGGCGCCGCTGATGCCAGCTGTTGGTCGCCCTGGAAAGACCTCATGCCCTGATTGGTCTACTACTGCAACCGGGATGGTGTTTATTGCCGTAATTCCATCCACCAGGCCGCCGACACTTTTAACCAGCTTCCTAAGTTGTTGTTTATCTGTAAAGTAGGCAATTTTAATTAAAAATTTTAAGCTCGGATTGGCCTCTCGGACTGCCGTAACTATGCGAGTGGTGATATCCGTGTCAAAGCAAGCCAACACTTTTTCACCCTCGTTCGGGCAAGCTAAGTTGATCTCTATTATCGGATCGCCGGTTTCGTGAATCAGCTCTATGCCACGCACATGATCTTGCACGAAAGCTTCTCGCCCTTTGCCTCGGGCTGTTCCCTGCAAGCTGACCAAGAGCGCTTGGCCTTTTTGGAGTAGCTTATAACTATCACGTAAGTACGGCTGCCATTCGCTTGGAGGGCCGGTCGGAATACCGAATGAATTGGCAACGGCCAGTCGGTCTTCATATTTTTCGGCTACTTTTACGGCTGTGGTAGAATCTGGATTTAAAGTGCCATTTATCTGGACTGGTCGTACTTGCGGGTAAAGATTAAGTGGAAATACATCCGTGCGCACATTTTTGAGGGTGACAATGTCAAAGCCTTTATCCAGAGCGGCCTTAATAAAGCGGGGGTTTGGCAGCGGGCCGGCTCCGATTCCGAAAGGGCTATAAACCGGCGTACCAAAGAAGTCGTATTGCGGTTCGCCTTCATTTTTATAAGTCTTAGTAATTTTGGCATAATCGCCAAAAGGTCCTCTGGCTTTATTCTCTTCAAAATCTAGCTGATCGTCATAAAGCTGGACTTGTTGAATCATTTGCTCCCCATCTGCTAACAGGATATCATGTAGCGTGATGGGGTTTCTAGACAAATTGGCGGGGGCTTGGGAGAAGAACGATTCTCTGCTCTGTGTCGGGCTCGATCCGGATATGGCCAAACTGCCGCCGCATTTGCAGACTGTTGACTCGCCGTATTTTACCTTTAATAAAGAGATCATTGACGCCACGGCCGACCTGGTTTGCGCCTTCAAACCAAACTCGGCCTTTTACGAGGCCCGCGGCGCGGCCGGCATTGAAGAACTAAACCTGACCTGCGAATATATTCGTGAAAACCACCCTGATATACCGATAATCCTCGACTTTAAGCGCGGCGATATTGGCAACACGAATAATTACTACGCTACCTTCGCTTTCGACTACCTTGGCGTTGATGCGGTGACTGTGCAGCCTTGGGCCGGCCACGAATCTTTACAACTCTTCCTCGATTATAAAGACAAAGGCATCATCGTTTTGGACCGGACTTCTAATAGTGGATCGGGCGAGTTCCAGGATTTGCTGGTCGACGGCCAAAAACTTTACCTGAAAGTCGCCCAAAATGTTAAAAATGAATGGAATGCCAACGGCAATTGCCAATTAGTGGTCGGCGCTACTTACCCTAAAGAAATGACCGAAATTCGCCAGTTGATGGGAGATGAAATGGTATTTTTGGTACCGGGCTTGGGCGCCCAAGGGGGCGAGGCTGGTGACTTCGTGAAAGCCGGCGTCAATTCAAGAGGCAACGGCTTAATCATTAATTCGTCGCGCGCTATTTTGTACGCTTCCAGCGGCCCGAACTTTGCCGAAGTGGCCCGCGCCGAAGCCATCAAAGCCCGCGCCGAAATTAATAAGTATAGAGGAGAATAGCATGGCAACCGCAGCGCAAAAACGCGAACTGGCACTAGACTTACATAAGATTGGCGCCCTTAAATTTGGCGATTTCACCTTTAAAAGCGGCATTGTCAGCCCGATGTATCTGGACTTGCGCCTCTTTATCAGCTATCCAAAGATTTTCAAAAAGGCTATTCGGTTATATGTTGAACAGCTGGAAGGACTTAAATATGATCGTTTGGCCGGCGTGGCCTACGCCGCCCTGCCAATTGCCGGAGCGATAAGTCTGGAGGTAGAAAAGCCTTGGATTTTTATGCGCAAAGAGGGACTACAGAAAGACCATGGCCTGAAAAAAGCCGTCGAGGGCGAATTTAAAAGTGGCGAAACAGTCGTAATGATTGAAGACCTAGTTACCAAGGCCACTTCGTTGTTACAGGCTATAACGGCTATGAAAAGCCACGACCTGGTTATTAAAGACGCCGTGGTGTTGCTTGATTACGACATGGGTGGCCAAGATAACTTAGCGGCCGAGGGCTACAACCTGCACGCTTTTATGACGGTACGCGAAGTGGCTGATATCATGCACGCCGAGGGCAAAATCGACGACGCCAAGTACGCCCAGTGTCTCGAATTCCTTAAATCCTAGTGGTTGTCGGCCCAGGCGCGGGCGTTCAAGAAGATTTGGAACCAGGGCGAGTCGGTGCCCCACTCCTTAGGGTGCCACGACAGCTGGCGGGTCATGAAGGCGCGCTCGGGGTGCGGCATGATGACGGTGGCCCGGCCGTCGAAGGTTGTCAGAGCGGCGATTCCCTCCGGCGAACCATTGGGGTTAGATGGGTAGTCTTCGGTGATTTTGCCGTGATTGTCGGTGTATTGGGCGACTATTAGACCGTCTAGCATTGCCTGGCGCTGGGCTGAAAAGCTGGCGAATTCGGCCCGGCCCTCGCCGTGGGCAGTCGGCACCGGTAAAATCAATCCAGCCATGCCTTTGAACAAAATCGATGGCGTTTCATTAATTTGAGTCGTTACTAAACGGGCTTCGAATTGCTCGGAGGTGTTTTTCATGAAGCTAGGCCAGTTGGCGGCGCCCGGGATCAGTTCCTTTAGGGCAGCCAGGGCTTGGCAGCCGTTACAAACTCCCAAGCTGAAGGTGTCTGGTCGCGCAAAAAATTTACTAAATTTGGTGCGTAATTCTGGGTGGAAAAGGATGGATTTGGCCCAGCCCTCGCCGGCGCCCAGCACGTCGCCATAGCTGAAGCCGCCGCAAGCCGCCAGGCCCACAAAGTCGTCAAGATCGTAACGGCCGCTGATAAGGTCGTTCAAATGCACGTCTATCGCCGTAAAACCGGCCTTATCGAAAGCAGCCGCCATCTCGATCTGGCCGTTGACCCCTTGTTCGCGAAAAATCGCCACCTTCGGTTTTGAGGTTGTAACTTTGGTTATACCTCTGGTTGTAACTTTAGTTACAACCACTAATTTAGGCGATAGCCCTGCGTCTTTGTTGTCTTGAATGGCCGTGAATTCTTGCTCGGCCATGGCCGGGTTGTCGCGCAACTTTTGCAGTTGGTAGCTGGTCTCGCTCCACCAGCCCTCCAGCTGGGATCGGCTATTCTTGTAAATTTGATCGCCATCTCGTATATGAATTTCCTGCTCTTTAAGGGGGCGCCCAATTAAAATGGCATTGCTGCCGAACCGCTTAACAACTTCGCCTTCATCAGTTTCGGCGACTTGAATGACGGCGCCCAACTCTTCATTAAACAATTTTTCTAAGGTGTTGCCTGGCAGATTGGTCAGGTCTAGGTCGAGCCCACAGCGACTGGCGAAGGCCATTTCCAGCACGGTTGTCAAGAGGCCGCCGTCGGAACGGTCATGATAAGCCAGGATTTTAGCTTGCTTTTTGAGTTCAGTCAGCTTCGTAAAGAAGTCTTTGAGGATTGCCGGATCGGCGTCGGGAGTTTCATTGCCCAGTTGATTATAAACTTGGGCTAGCGCCGAGCCGCCGAGTCGGCTGTGGCCGCTGCCAAGATCAATTAGGATTAAAGACGATTCTTGGCTGAGGTCGAGTTGAGGCGTGAGGGTTTTTTGGGCGTCTGTAACAGGAGCGAAGCCGGTGATATTGAGCGAGACGGGAGAAGTGACGCTTTTAGATTGGTCGCCGGCTTGCCAGGTGGTGCGCATGCTAAGCGAGTCTTTGCCGACTGGAATAGTCAGGCCCAGGCCAGGGCAAAACTCCTCGCCAATGGCCTTGACGCTGTCATAAAGGTGTTGGTCTTCTTGGCCCTGGCCAACAGCCGCCATCCAGTTGGCCGACAGTTTGATATCTTGAAGCTGTTTAACATCGGCCGCGGCGATGTTGGTGATGGCTTCGCCAACGGCCATACGCGCTGCCGCCGGAGCGTCGATCAGGGCTAATGGTGGCCTCTCGCCCATGGCCATGGCCTCGCCTGCTTCGCTATCGAAGGCGGCTGCCGTAACTGCTACGTCGCTGACCGGCACTTGCCAAGGGCCTACCATTTGGTCGCGCGTGACCAGGCCGCCAACAGTGCGGTCGCCGATGGTGATCAGGAACTTCTTGCTGCCGACGGCCGGCAACTTCAGCACCCGTTCGATCGCTTCGTCGAGCTTAATGTTTTTGAGATCAAGTTCAGTTCCCTTTTGCTGGTGGCGCTTTACCTTGCGGGTCATTTTGGGCGGCTTGCCGAATAGCACATCCAAGGGCAAATCAATTGGTTGGTTTTTGAACAATTTGTCGTTCAGCACCAGCTGCTCAAGTTCAGTCACCTCGCCAACTACGGCGAACGGGCAGCGTTCGCGGGCGCAAATAGCCGAAAACTCTTCTAGGTCTTGTGGCGCTATGCCGAGAACATATCTTTCTTGGGCTTCATTACACCAAATCTCCAGAGGGCTCAAACCTGGCTCGGCGCTAAGAATATCCCGCAGCTCAAACACGGCGCCACGGCCGGAATCGTGCACCAGCTCGGGCAAGGCGTTGCTTAAGCCGCCGGCGCCAACATCATGGATCGTAATAATCGGATTGGTCTTCCCTAGGGCCCAGCAGGCATCAATCACTTCATTGGTGCGCCGCTCCATTTCGCCGTTACCGCGCTGCACCGAAGCAAAATCTAGGTCCTCGCTGCTAGAGCCGATGTTCATGCTGGATGAGGCGCCGCCGCCCAGGCCGATCAGCATGGCCGGCCCGCCCAGTATGATAATTTTGGCTCCTACCGGCAGCTGGTTTTTCTGAACGTGCCTGTCACGGATGTTGCCCAGGCCACCGGCGATCATAATCGGTTTGTGGTAACCCCAAAACCTATCGTTAATCTGTTCTTCGTAAGTGCGGAAATAGCCTAATAAATTCGGTCGGCCGAATTCGTTGGCGAAGCCGGCGCCGCCGATTGGCGCCTCGAGCATGATATCAAGCGCGCTGGCAATGCGGCTGGGCTTGCCGTGATCTTTTTCCCAAGGCTGGGTTGCCCCTGGTATGCGCAGGTTAGACACCGTAAAACCGGCCAACCCCATTTTGGATTTAGCGCCCCGGCCGGTGGCCGCCTCGTCGCGGATTTCGCCGCCGACGCCGGTGGCGGCGCCCGGCACCGGCGCGATAGCCGTCGGGTGGTTGTGTGTCTCCACTTTGATCACACTGTGCACCGGCTCCTCGTGGTAGCCATAAACGCCGTTTTCGGCGAAAAAGCGGCCGGCCACCGGTCCTTTCACTACCGCCGCGTTATCGCTGTAGGCCGACAGCACGTCTTGGCCGCCCTTCTCATAAGTGTTTTTAATCATTTTAAACAGGCTTTTCGGTTGTTTGACGCCGTCGATCACCCAATCGGCATTAAAAACCTTATGCCTGGTATGTTCACTGTTAACTTGGGCAAACATCATCAGTTCGACATCAGTCGGGTTACGTTTTAAGTCGTTTTTATAAACATCATAAAGATAGTCGACCTCTTCTTTCGTCATGGCCAGGGCGAGCTCTTTATTGGCCTTTAGGAGCGCTTCTTTGCCACCGCTGATATCGATGAGACTTAGTGGTTTTGGCCTACGCGTTTCAAATAAGACCTTAGCGTCACTAAGGCTGTAAAGAACGGTCTCTGTCATACGGTCGTGCAATAACGTACTGACGTTGTCCGTACGCTGTATGGACGCTCCTAGAATGTAGTAAGCAGTTCCCCGCTCCACTCTTTCTACGCTACTGATGCCACTGTTACGCGCGATGTCGGTGGCCTTGCTCGACCAAGGCGAAATAGTGCCCGGCCGCGGCACCACTAAGTACAAAACTCCTTCGCGGCTGCCTCCAAAAGGCGAACCATAAATTAGTAACTTTTCGAGATTTTTGGAGTCGGCGGTCGTCAGTTTAGAATTTAGATTGGCAAAATGGACATATTCGGCATCAACCGACTCGATTTGAGGATCAATCGCTTGTAAGCGAGCCAGCAGTTTGCTTTTGCGAAAATCGGATAGCGCGGCTATGCCTTGGTAGACCCGCACTAGCGTACCTCCAAGCTGCCGCTCTCGAAGGTTATGCCCAAAGGTTCTATGACAACTCGCTTTGGCCCGGCTTTGACCTCACCGGCCACCCAGCTTTGAAGGCCGCAGTCGGCAGCGATTTGTTTGACCTGTTCCGCCTGATCAGCCGGAACATAAACGGCATAACCGGCGCCCATATTGAAGTTGCCATACATTTCTGCCAAAGAATTTCCGGACTGATCGGCTATGAAATCGAAAATTTCTGCCGCTGGCGGAACTTCGCGCATAACATAGCTAAAATCGGCCTCAGCCCGCATCAATTTACGCCAACCATGACCTGTAATGTTTGATAGATAATGAATGTCTACGCCGGTCGTTTGGAGAGCTAAAACCAGCTCAGCGTAAAGATGAGTTGGATGAAGCGCCGCTTCGCCAAAAGTCTGGCCGCTTAGTAACTTGGTTTGATAACTTTCTGGCAATTGCTGGGCAATCTGGCGGATTAGGCTTATGCCGTTGGCGTGTGGTCCATTCGATTCGATTAAAACTATGGCGTCCCCGACCTGCAGATTCTCACCTCGAACTAAATGTTCTTCTTCTTTAATGACGCCAAAGCCAGAGCCTGCAAATTCCAAGGCACCTTCAGCAACCACGCCAGGCAGAGACTGAGTTTCACCACCGCCCCACACGGCATGCGACTTATCGCAAGCGGCTCGCCAACCTTTGATGAAATCCTCAGCCAGTTGCTTATCTGTTAGCCAAGCGTACGAACTGGCGGACCAGTAGGCATTAACTACTACTGGCGTGGCCCCGACGCTGACGAGATCATTGATAATACAAGCGACTGTATCTTGGGCAATGGCGGCGAAATGGGACTGGCTGGTTTTTTCATAAATGGCTTGGGCGATCAGGCTTTTGGTACCGAGGCCTTCTTGCACCAAAGCGCCAAATTGGTTGCCCATTTTAAAAACATAGGCCGACTCGCCGCGAGTACCCTCAACTTCGCTGAAGCCGAATGGCATATTTTTGGCAGTTGCCAGTCCTTCTTTTTGCGCCAGCACTTTCATGGGGTCCGCTTGGGAATAGTTAACAGAGTGGTGATAATCTAGCTTCTTCGCCACTGGGCCGGCTCCTCTTATTGGTTAATTATAGCAGAACTCACAGGTCTTGCTAACGCTAGACAAAGTATAGTAGGAATTTGCTGCGCAAATTCGTAATCATTAACATTTGCAGAGGCAAACGTTAATGTTATCATAAGGATAAGTAATAAGCGTGGCCGCATTATCACCGATCTCACATCCCTACGCTTTTTTACTTTTCATCAAAGCTTAAGCGGAGCAGTAATGCCACTAGCCCATCCCCAGGACGAACTCAAGGAAAAATGCGCGGTGTTTGGCATCATCGGGCACAAATCAAGCAAGCAAACGGGCCTGGAAGCGGCCCGTTTAACTTTTTACGGGCTATGGGCGTTGCAACATCGCGGCCAAGAGAGCTCCGGTATTGTCAGTAGCGACGGCCGGCAGCTCTATCGCCATGCCGCACAGGGCCTGGTGGCAACCGTTTATCGCGAAGAAGATCTGGAACAGTTGCCCGGCCACCTGGCCATTGGCCACAACCGTTATTCTACTTCTGGTGGGGCTGACGACTGCTTCAACCAACCTTTCGTAGATCATAAGCACGATATTGCCCTGGGCCATAACGGCAATCTGCCCGATATGACTAAGTTGGAAGGCTTCCTCAAGCGGCGTGGCGTCAGTCTTGACAAGAAAAACGATTCCTCGATGATGGTGGCTGCCATTAGCTGCTACATGGATGATGGTCTTACGTTTGTCGAAGCCATCAAGCAAGCCTGGCCCCTGTTCACAGGGGCCTTTTCAATTGTGGCTATGGATAAGAATACGCTGGTAGCCTTTCGCGACGAATGCGGCATACGACCCCTGTCGATCGGCACTTTGGACGACGCCTACGTGATAGCCAGTGAAACCGCTGCCTTCGACACCATTGGCGCGACTTTCTTACGCGATGTCGAGCCCGGCGAGCTGGTAGCGATAGACGATGCCGGAAATCTAAGATCGGAACAGGTCCGACCGAGCAACCTCAAGCTCGACATTTTCGAGATGGTTTACTTCGCGCGGCCCGACAGCCAACTGCTGGGTCGGACGATCGACATAGTCCGTCAAGACTTTGGCCGCATTATGGCCCAAGAGTTTCCGATCGAAGCCGACGTGATCGTGCCGGTGCCCGACTCCGGCATTCCGGCGGCACTAGGTTATAGCCAGGCCAGTGGTATTCCCTTTGAAATGGCGCTGATCAAAAATCGCTATATTCACCGCACTTTTATTCGCCCGACATCCGAGCTGCGCGAACGCGACCTCAAAATAAAACTAAATCCTATCATTGATTTGTTGAAGGGCCAGAGGGTGGTTTTGGTCGATGACTCGATTGTGCGCGGCACAACCATGCGACATCTGGTATCGATGATTTTCGAAACCGGTGCCAAAGAAGTGCACCTGATTATCACTTCACCGCCAGTCCGCCACCCGGATTTTTACGGTATCAACACGCCGCGCCAAGCCGAGCTGTTAGCCGCTTACATGACTATCCCTGAAATGCGCGACCACGTCGGAGCTACTAGTCTACACTTCCTGTCGTTCGACGGCATGATTGAGGCCACCGGCCTGCCGGCCGACAATTTCAATACTTCACATTTCAGTGGAGAATATCCGATTGATATTGGTAAGCACAGCAAAGAGATTGTCAAGCTGGGGTCCGGTGAGGTGCTGCCTAGCACCAGTTACGAGCCGGTCGAACTGGCAACCACAAAAACCAGATGAAACCACGCGTCGCCATCCTAGCATCGGGGGGCGGAACCACGGCCGAAGCCTTTATTCGCGCCAACCAGCGCGGTGAGATTAGCGTTGACGTCGGTTTGGTGATTGTTAGCCGCCAAGATGCTGGCATCTTCGAGCGCATTGCCAACCTGAACCGCGAGTTCGGCCTAAGCATCGAAACCGTTTTGATTAATAGTAAAACCCATCCATCCCAAGGTGATGAAGTTGAAGTAAAAGGTCGGCAAACCGTGGCGGAAGAGCAAGCCATACTTGAAACTTTGACGAATGGTAATTTTGACCTCATTGCGCACATGGGCTATATGAAGCTAGTCGGTCCACGCGTAGTAAAAGCTTTTGGCTGGCAGCCAGAATATACCAGCATTTTTCAAGCCATGGAAGTTAATACTCATCCCGGGCTTTTACCTGATACGGCAGCTATGTATGGCGAAAAAATCCAAAGTTATGTGCTCGACCAGCATTTACCTTATGGCGGTCAAACTTTACATATAGTTGCCGAGGCTTATGATGACGGCCCAATAATTGCCGAACACCGGGTGCCCGTTGAGCCGGACGACACTGCCGACTCGCTGTTCGCCCGCGTCCAAGCCGTCGAAAAACAATACTTGCCAAAAGACATCGCAGACTTTATAAAAGCCCGCCACGCCTACCTCGCCGCTAACAAGTAGGCTTAGGGCTCAAGTAACGCTGCGGATTTTATGCGTTATTTGTTATATTCCTTATCTGTTATTTTATAACAAATATGTTATAGCGGAACAGATATCATTTATGCATTAAAAAGCATAAATTCCACAGTGGGCTAAACACCTAGTTTAGGGTAGAATACTTTTCATACAAGGAGGAGCGATGGCGCAGGTTTTGGTGATCGGATCTTATGCTCGTGAACAGGCATTGGCCTGGAAGCTAGCTCAATCATCCTCAGTTGATAAGGTTTATGTGGTGCCCGGTAATGCCGGTAGTCGCGGTAATATTGAAAACGTTGACATCGCCGTTGACGACATTCCGGAGCTAGTAGAATTTGCTAAGGCCAATGACATTGCTGTAACGGTCATTGGTCCGGAAGCATCCGCCGCGGCTGGCGTGGCTGACGCTTTTCAAGCGGCTGGCCTAACTATTTTTGGTCCCACTAAAGCCGCCGCCAAAATTGAGTCCTCCAAGGCCTTTTCGAAAGACCTGATGGCCGCCCAAAACATCCCGACAGCCGAATATAAGAATTTCACCGATCCGCAAGCGGCTTTGGCATATGCTAAGTCTCGGTCTTTGCCAGTTGTTCTCAAGGCGGATGGCTTGGCTGGGGGCAAGGGAGTGCTAATTTGCTATACTCCCGAAGAAGTTGAGGCGGCCGTCAATGAAATCATGGTGGCAAAAGAATTTGGCACGGCCGGAGATCAAGTTGTTGTGGAAGACTTCTTGAAGGGGCGCGAAGCTTCTTTTCACGCCATAACGGATGGCGAACATTCGGCCATCTTTCCGTTTTCACAAGACCATAAACAGATTTATGACGGCGATAAAGGCCCTAACACCGGCGGCATGGGCGCCTATGCACCCGTCGAGTGGATCACGCCGGCTTTGCTAGAACAAATAAATAAAAGTATCGTGCAGCCGGCCCTGGATGGTCTGCGCGATCTGGGCGCTACTTTTAAGGGTTGTCTTTACCCTGGCCTAATGATCGACGGCAACAACATTAAGGTTTTGGAGTTCAACGCCCGTTTTGGTGACCCTGAAGCTGAGGTTTATATGCGGCTGCTTGATAGTGACCTGTATGAGGTACTTAAGGCTTGCGCCGAAGGTAGGCTTGATCCGTCTAAAGTCGGCTGGAATACGGGTTTTGCGGTGAGCGTTGTCATGGCTTCCGGTGGCTACCCCGGTGATTACCAGAGAGGCTTACCGATAACTGGAATCGAAGAAGCCGAAAAGCTCGACGATATTGTGGTTTTCCATGCTGGAACAGCTATCAAAGATGGTCGACTTGTGACAGCTGGAGGGCGTGTGCTGAACGTCACCGCCACCGGCGCCACTCTACAGGAAGCGCTCGACAAAGCCTACGCCGCCGTTGACTTAATCCACTTCGAAGGCGCCCACTTCCGCACTGACATCGGCCGCCGCCCTATTGGTTGAGGTAGGATTGCCAGCCTTGTTGCTGGAGTTTAGCGTCTTTGGCGAGGACTTGGTCGTGCTGTTTTTGAACGAAGTCTTGGTATTTTTGAGCCAGTTCGGGGTCGCTTAGAGCCAGGATGCGCACGGCCATTAGACCGGCGTTTTTGCCACCGTTCTCTGGCATAGTAGCTAGCGGAATGCCAGGCGGCATGGCCACAGTTGACCATAGAGCTTCGTGGTCCTGGCCGTCACGTTTAATAGGTATGGCAAGGACGGGTAGCGTGGTAAGGGCGGCGGCTACACCGGCCAGATGGGCCGACATGCCGGCTCCGGCAATGATAATTTTGAGCCCTCGGTCGCCAGCTCCTTTGATGTACTCGGCGGCTTCGTCGGGAGTCCGGTGAGCAGATAAGACACGCAACTCGTTAGCCACACCAAATTCATCCAAAACCTTAGCCGCTTGACTAAAGATGTCGAGGTCCGAATCCGATCCCATAATAATGCCGACAACTGGGTTAGCCATGAATCCTCCTGAGCTTTTCTTATCCAACAATCATACCGTATAATGAGGATAATGGGTACGGCTATCTCGACGACTGATTTTAAATTTCCCGGGCAGACAGCGCTGTACCATGGCAAGGTGCGCGACGTTTATACGGTTAATAATCAGATAATTATGGTCGCGACCGATCGTATCTCGGCCTTCGACATTATCTTGCCCAAGGCCATTCCATATAAAGGGCAGGTTTTGAACCAGCTGGCCGCTCACTTTTTGGAAAAGACCAGCGACATCCTGCCGAACTGGCTAAAAGCGGTGCCCGATGCTAACGTCAGCGTCGGCGTGAAAGCCGAGCCGGTGATGATCGAAATGATCGTGCGTGGCTGCTTGGTCGGATCGGCCTGGCGCGAATATCAGGCCGGCAATCGTGAGATTTGTGGTGTTAAATTGCCCGACGGCCTACAAGAATATGACAAGTTTGAGCCGGCCATAGTTACGCCCACAACTAAGGCCGAAGAGGGCCACGATGAAAATATCACACCCGAGGAAATTGTGGCGCAAGGCCTAGCCACTACAGATGAATGGCAGCAACTTAGTGATTACGCGTTAAAATTGTTTGCTCGTGGCCAAGCAATGGCTCGTTCCCAAGGCCTGGTGCTGGCTGACACCAAGTATGAATTTGGTCGCCTTGACGGCAAGATCATTTTGATTGACGAGATTCACACGCCTGATTCGTCGCGCTACTTTTACGCCGATAGCTTCGACAAGTACGTCGGCGGCGACAAATCTGAAAAACCCAGGCAGTTGTCGAAAGAGTTTGTACGTGAGTGGCTGATGGAGCGCGGCTACAGCGGCCAGTCCGATCAAACAATGCCGGAACTGCCGAATGAATTTATCAATCAAATTTCCGAGCGTTACATCGAGCTTTACGAAGAGATGAGCGGGGAGAAGTTTGTGAAGGCTGAAGGCGATCCGTTACTGCGGATCGAAGCTGCGGTTAATTCTTATCTGCAAGGCGCGGCGTGAAACCGATCAACTTGCCGATGGTCGATTCCAGTGCCAACCATAGCGCCATCGATCCGCTCGACAGCCGCTACTACGACAGTGACATTGCCTGCTATCTGTCGGAAAGGGCTCGTGTAGCCTACCAAGCCTACGTGGAAGCGGCCCTGGCCCATGCCTTGGCCGATTTTGGCATCTGTTCGCCTGAAATAGCCGAGCAGATTGAAGAGGCCTGCGCTAAAGTCACGGCCGAAGCCGTGGCCGAAGAAGAAAAAACGACCAAGCACGACGTTAAAGCACTAGTAAACGTTATTAAATCTCGTTTGCCTGACGAGGCCAAGCCGTATGTGCACTTCGGCGCCACATCTTATGATATTGTGGCGACTGCCCTGTCGCTGCAGCTGCGGGCGGCCACCCACGAATTGGTGATTCCCCGCCTAATCGAGCTCGAAAAAACCCTGCTCGGTCTAACTAAAAAGTATGCCGAAACGGTCCAGATTGGCCGCACTCACGGTCAACACGCCCTGCCGATCACCTTTGGTTTCGCTATGGCCGAGTACGTTAGCCGCCTGGGTTCCAGCATTCGGTCGTTACAGGTTTTGAGCGGCAAGCTCAAAGGCAAATTCAGCGGTGCCGTTGGCGCCTATAACGCGCTTAGCCTGTTCGTGGATGACCCGTTCAAGTTCGAGCAAACCGTGCTGGGCTACCTCAACATCGAACCGGCCGATTATTCTAACCAAATCGTGCCAGCCGAAAACTACGTGCGGTTATTAGATGAGTTTGGCGTTGCGGCTGGAATAATGGCTAACCTAGGTCACGACATGCGCCACTTGCAGCGCAGCGAAATTGCCGAAGTACGCGAAGCTTTTGAACCTGGCCAAACCGGTTCTTCGACCATGGCGCACAAGCGCAACCCTTGGAACTTCGAGAACGTCATCAGCCTGAACAAGCAAGTCGTGGCCCAATTAGTAAACGCCAACTTAAACCTGCCCAGTGAACACCAGCGCGACCTGACCGATTCGGCCTCGGCCCGCTTTTATGGCATCGTGCTAGCTAGCGTGGCCTCAATGGCTAAGCGTTTGAACAACGTCATGTCCAAACTGGAAGTCGACGAAGATAATATGCAGCGCAATTTAAACATGAGCGGTGGCGCTATTGCCGCCGAGCCGCTCTATTTATTGTTGGAAAAGTACGGTCATACCACTGCTCACGAAGTGTCCAAGGCTCTGGCCCATAAGGCGGCTGAATC
>DATBED010000104.1:0-1761 GCA_036276195.1 Saccharimonadales bacterium (SeqCode)
AGTACGAAGTTAAATAATCGTAGGCTTGCTTGGGTGAGGCGGTACGCATGTCGATAGTTGGTGTATCTCCAACCGCATCTTCAATTAGTGCTGTTGCATCTGATGCTACCCAGCTTTCAGCGAGACCTGTCGGCTTATAAACCGCGGGAGCCAACGCCAGTGCGGATGACCCCACCGCCAAGCTATAGGTAGCCCTTCTTAACCACTTATTATGTGCTGCCACAAGAGGCAAATTCGCGATTGCCTGTGCCGCGCGTGCTGGAATACTCTGCGCTGGAGCCCTTTCGGGAATGACTCCAATATGGCCGTAGGGAATGGCTTCGGGAGTTGCTTCGTATACGCTCATTATTAGTTTCTTGCTGCTAGTCTAAATTAAATACAGGCAAATGGAAAAGTCTTTTTAACACCGATTGCTTGTTTTTCTGTTAAAATTTAACAGATATGACAGCACAGGAGATTCGCAGGGCTTATTTGGATTTTTTCGTGGAACGCGGGCACAAGGTGATCCCGCGGGCTTCTTTAGTGCTGCATAATGACCCGACCACGCTGTTCACAAGCTCCGGCATGCAGCCGCTGATTCCATACCTACTGGGCGAACCTCACTCTCAAGGAACTCGGCTGGTTGATAGCCAGCCGACCTTCCGAGCCAATGACATCGAAGAGGTTGGCGACAACCGGCATACTACATTTTTTGAAATGCTCGGTAATTGGTCACTCGGCGATTACTTTAAGAGCGAAGAAATCCTCTGGCTGTTCGAGTTTTTGACAGATGTTGTAGGCCTGGATCCTAGCAAACTTTACGTTACTTGTTACCAGGGCAACCCGGAATTTAATATTCCCAAAGACAACGAGGCCGCCGAATTATGGGGGGACTTATTCGTTAAAAAGAATATCGAAACGGAGCTGGTTGAAATCGGCTCAGAAGACGATGGCTACAAAAAGGGCATGGGCAACGGCCGCGTCTTTTTTTACGACGGCAGCAAGAACTGGTGGAGCCGGGCCGGCGCCGAAGCCACTACACCCATTGGCGACCCCTGTGGGCCCGACACGGAAGTCTTTTACGATTTTGGTACGCCACACGACACCAAATGGGGCGCCCAATGCCACCCGAACTGTGATTGTGGCCGCTTTATGGAGATCGCTAACAGCGTATTTATGGCCTACAAGCGTACTGACCAGGGCTTTGAGCCATTGGCCAGGCCAAATGTCGATTTCGGCGGCGGCCTGGAACGTATCGCCGCAGCAGCCATCGATAGCGCCGACTTCTTTAAAATCAGCTTGCTCAAGCCAATTATTAGCAAACTTGAAGAGGTTTCCGGCAAGAATTACGATAGCCACACCGAGAGCATGCGCGTCATTGCCGACCATCTGCGCGCCGCCACCTTCCTGGCTGTCGACGGCGTCACACCCAGCAACAAGGAGCAAGGTTATGTTATGCGCCGCCTAATCCGTCGTGCGGTGCGCTATGCTTTCGAATTGGGTGTCGAACAGAACTTTTTGGAACAAGTCGTGCCGGCCATAACTGACCTATACAAAGACGATTTCCCAGAGGTAGCCGCCAACCGTGACAAGGTCATCGAGACCCTAATCAAAGAAGAAAAAGTCTTCCGCCAGACCCTCCGCAACGGCCTCAAAGAATTCAATCAGTTGGTTGGTAAACAGCTAACAGGCGACACTATTTTTAAGCTGTATGACACCTACGGCTTCCCGGTTGAGCTAAGTAAAGAAGAAGCCTTTAAACGAGAGATTGACCTGGCTGAA
>DATBED010000105.1:0-1575 GCA_036276195.1 Saccharimonadales bacterium (SeqCode)
ATTGACGTAGCGCTGCAAGGTCTTAAAATCCTTGTAGTCAAAAAAGGCTACATCGGTTCTATTCTTAAAAATCTTTGCCATTAAATTCCTTTCTTAATTAAGAGCTTTTAGCGTGAGCGAAGTACTAGGAAGAACCGAGCACTGGAACGAGCTATATTTAACATACTGGGAGTGAAGCGCGCAGGTTCTGACAACGTAATTCGCCACGATTAAAGCTCGTTAAAATGGAATGTCGTCTAGGTTGATAGGTTCATCGCCGATGTCTTCTATGACGACATCTTCTTCTTTAGTAGCTTTTTTAGACGGCTTGGCTGGCGCTGGTGCCGCAGTGGCCGGTTCATCGGTGTTAACTGGCGCACTGCCACCACCGGGACCGCCCAGGAATGTTACATCATTGGCTACAACTTCGACTTTACTGCGCTTAACGCCCTCTTGCTCCCAGCTGCGGCTTTGCAGGCGACCGCTAACCAAGGCCGGGCGGCCTTTGGTCAGATATTGGGCTACTCTTTCGCCCAACGGGCCCCAGGCAACAATATCGACATAATCGGTGACCTCGGTCCAGTTGCCCTCGGCGTTTTTGTAGCTGCGGTTTAGCGCCAGGCTAAAACTGCAGACACTGGCGCCGTTGGGCGTAGTGCGCAACTCCGGGTCGCGGGTTAAATTGCCCATCAAGGTTACTTGGTTAAAACTTCGTGCCATAATTTCTACCTCTTATTCTTCTATTCTACTACGGCGGCGGGGCCTTTCGGCCTCCTCGTCTTCGTTATCATCTTCGTCACTGCCCCGGTCGCCGCGCTCGGCGGCTTTTTTAGCCTTTTCCTCGCGCATGGCTTCGGCCTTGGCCATGGCCTTAAGGTCGGGCCGGGTAATTAAGAACCGGACAATCTCATCGGTTATATTAAAAGTTTGTTCAACCTTGGCGACGTTTTCGCCGGGCATCTCGACTGCATAAAAAACGTACACAGCAAAGTCCTGCTTTTTGATAGGATAGGCCAGCTTGCGCTTGCCCCAATTGTCGGTTTTAGTAATTTTGCCGCCATTATCAGCGATGATTTTGGTGATACGGCTTTCGGCTTTTTCCAGATCAATTTCTAAATCCGGGTGATAAAGCACCGCGATTTCGTATAGATTAATAACGAACTCCTTCCTTTGGACTCGGGCCAGCCGCCTTGGGTGCGCTGACCTGAATTAGTTTGTACTAAGGACAATTATAGATTAACTACCCCTGTTAGTCAATAACTGGACTTAGTTGTTTTTCCGGGGGGCCGCGCGCCTGCGCAGACCCCCCGGCTCGTACAATCATCTCCCTTCGGTCGCCCTTGCTCAAGCGAGTGGCTGCTGCCACCGCCTGAGCATTTTGACGAACTGCCTCATCAGCTGCTCCTCGTACCGTTTTGTCGGCCGCTTCCCAACCAACCGGGATACGACGTTAATGCGGTACGTTGCGTGCCGTGGAGGCGTGCAGGCGCCCAACACCAAGTACTGCGCCTTGGCCCTCTGAGAGGCATTCAACAGCTTCCGTGTTGGGTCGAAGCGCTGCGGAAACTGGAAGTAGATCCATGTCTTCGGATTTGC